>NZ_BAABFR010000006.1:0-92047 GCF_039541155.1 Tsukamurella soli | reverse complement strand
TGCGGGCGAACGCATCCGAGGTACCGAACACGTCCAGGATCACCGAGTGATCGATCACCATCTCCGCCGGCGACAACGGATTCACCTTGTTCGGATCACCGCCGAGAGCCGTCACCGCCTCCCGCATCGTCGCCAGGTCGACCACACACGGCACGCCGGTGAAGTCCTGCATGATCACCCGCGCCGGGGTGAACTGGATCTCGATACTCGGATCGGCCGAGGGATCCCAGTCCGCCAGCGCCTGGATCTGTGCGGCCGTGACGTTGGCTCCGTCTTCGGTGCGGAGCAGGTTCTCCAAGAGCACCTTCAACGAGTAGGGCAGCTTTTCCGCTCCTTTGACGGCATTGATGTTGAAATAGGTATTCGTAGTGTCGCCGACCGTGATCGTCGATTTGGCTGAGAAACTATCCTTGCTGTGGACAGGCACGGGAAACCCCTTAAGTGATACGTCTGAATTCTTGCGACGCCCGACCCATCGGCGGCGTCATCGTCCCCATCGGCTGAGCGTCAGCCCTTCCGCATCTGGCGGTCGGCGTCCGCGGCCATATCCAACGCGACGTTGAGCAACTGCTTGCTCAGTCCGCGCTGCACCTCGAGCATCTTCGCCGCGAAGTCGTATGCCTGGTCGACGAGCCCTGCCGCGTAGTCGGACGGGCGCACCGCACCGGCGCCGCCGAACTGCATGGCCGCATCGCGCGTGGCACGTGTCCAGTTGTCGATGGCGTTGAGCATCGCCTGCTGGTTCTGCTCCACCAGTTCGGCGTAGCGGCGGTTACTTTCACTGAATGCGTTGGAGGTCATCGTGTAGTCCTTCCGGGTGGTTGGTGTCGGCTGAGGTTGGAAGGTCGAGGTTGCGCGCGAACCGCGATATGAGCGGCCCCAGCGACGGTGCGTCGTCGATGACGACCAGGTGCCCGGATCCGCCCCGGACGGCCACCGTGGCGTGCGGAATGCACGCCGCCATGAGATGGGCGTTGGCCAGCGGGAATACCGGGTCGTCGTCGCCCGCCACGATCAGGGTCGGTGCCTGGATGCGGGGCAGCCAGGGCAGCGAGCTCCACCCCATCAAGGCGAACATCTGATAGGAGTAGCCGAGCGCGCTCGGCGGGGCCATCGTGCGGGCCACCTGCTCCGCATGGAAGCGTGACTGCTTGCGGGCCCGCATGCCCCCGTACAGGAGTGGCGAGACCCTCCTGAGGCGTTCGATGCTGTAGTACCTCGACGGCGTCGAGATCTCCATGAGCGCAACAGGATCCCCCGGAACCCCGCCCAGGCCGGGACCGGTCGCGCACAGCACCAACCGCGACACGGCCCCAGGCGACTGGATGGCGAGCTGCTGTGCCACCGCACCGCCGAACGAATACCCGACCACGGTAGGCGAGTCCAGATCGAGGGTGTCGATGAGCTCCTTGTAGACCCGTGCCAGCTCCCGCATGTAGAGCGGGCGACGTGGCATCGACGATTCGCCCATCCCCGGTGCGTCCACAGTCACGGCGGTGATCCCCTCGGCCTCCGCACACAGCGAGTCCCACACCGTCATGTCGTTTCCCAGCCCACCGATGAACAACACGGCGGGGCCGGAACCGCGCCGGCGGACCCGCAGCGACAGCCCCCTGACCTGGACGATCTCGAACTCGCCCGATGAATCGGGGGGGCGGCCTGTCACAACAGCGCCATCTCACGGGCGGCGGCGGTCAACTCCTCGCGGAACTGCGGTGCCGCAATCGCGATCAGGGCGCGAGCACGCTCACTGAGCGACTTGCCCCGGAGTTCAGCCACTCCGTGCTCGGTGACGATCTTGTCCACGAGGTTCTTGTTCGTCGTGACCACCGAGCCCGGGCTGAGCTGCGGGCGGATCTTGGAGGTCTTCCCGTCCCGCGTGGCCGACTGCAGCACGATGAACCCCTGCCCACCTTCGGAGTACATCGCTCCGCGTGCGAAGTCCGGCTGCCCACCGCTGGACGAGTAGTAGTTCCCGGCGATCGTCTCGGACGCACACTGGCCGTAGAAGTCCACCTCGGTGGTGGCGTTGATGGACACGAAGTTCGGCTCGCGGGCGATGGTCCGCGGGTCGTTGACCCAATCGACCGGGGCCAGATCGACGATCGAGTTCTCATGCAGGAAGTCGTAGAGCCGCTGGGATCCCAGCGCGAACGTGGTCACCACCTTGTTGCGTCGCAGCTTCTTCCGCGTCCCGGTGACGACACCGGACTGGATCAGATCGATGAGTCCGTCGGACATCAGCTCGGTGTGCACCCCGAGCTCATGGTGATCGCGAAGCATCGCCAGCAGAGCATTGGGCATACCGCCGATGCCCGCCTGAATGGTCGCGCCGTCGGGGATCCGCTCGGCCACCAATGCTGCGATGACCTCGTCGATCGCGCTCGGGGGCACCGGGTCGTGCCCGATCAACGGGTAGTCGACCTCGGTCCAACCCGCGACCTGCGAGATGTGTACCTGATTCTCACCGTAGGTGCGCGGCATCTGCGCGTTGGCTTCGAGGAAGAACGGCGCACGACCGATCAGCGAAGCCGTGTAGTCGCAGTTCGTGCCCAGCGAGAAGTACCCGCGGGAATCGGGCAGGGACGACGCCGCGAGTCCCAACGTGCGTTTGGTGGCGATACGCAGGATCGACGGAATCTCGCTGAACTGGTTGGGCACCAGATCACACTGGCCCCGATGGAATGCCTTACGTGTCGCGGGCGCCAGGAAGTACGACACGTGGCGGAGGTGATCGCCGAACTCTCCGTTGATGTACGGGCGTTCCCGCAGGGCGTGCATCTGGTGGATGCGCACCCCCTCCAGCAGATCGGCGTTGGCCTCCAGCGCGTCCAATACGTGAACGGCCTCGCCGTTCGCGTTGGGCATGATGAGGTCCGCGCCGGGGGGGACGAACTTCAGGATCCCCTCCGGCGGCATCTTCTTCGACGCTACATCGACCGACATTTCATTCGCTCCATTCCTTGGCGTCGCGTTCGCGCAGCCAGGTCGAGATATGGCCGGACACGAGACCCTGTGACTTGCGGGAGACGAACACTCCGATGTGTCCTCCCGGCGATCCGAGTTCGCTGTAGTCATCGGTGCCGATCCGGCCGCGAAGCGCCTGGGACGTGGCGGGCGGGATGATGGTGTCGCCCTTCGCGTAGATGTTGAGCACCGGCATGGTGACCCGAGTCAGGTCGATGGGGTGGCCGTCCAGCGACCATTCGTTCTTGATCAGCGCGTTGTCCTGGTACAGCTCCTTGAACCACTGCTTGGCGGCCTCGCCCGGGTGATCGGGACGGTCGGCGAGCCACTTCTCCATCCGGAGGAAGTTCATCAGCCGGGCGTCGTCGTCGACCACTTCGAGAAGATCGAGGTTGTACTTGGTGACGTTGCGAGTCGGCGTGATCATGGCGAACACAGTCGCCATGACCACTCCCGGCATGCATCCCCAGACCTCGATCATCCGATCGATGTCGTCGGGTGTCAGACCGCGGACCCAGGCGTTGATCAGGCCCTGATCGTCGTCGTCGCCCTGCTGGTCGGCGTGGAAGTCGAGCGGCGTGATCGTCAAGATGAGGTTCTGGACGCGCTCGGGGAAGAGGGAGGCGTAGGCGAGGGAGAAGACGCCGCCCTCACAGATCCCCAGCAGACTGATGGCCGGCGCTCCCGTGTGCTCCAGCACGGCCGAGACGCAGTCGTCGAGGTAGCCCATCACGTAGTCGCCGATCGTCAGCCATCGATCGGCCCTGGTGGCGCTGCCCCAGTCGACGACCCATAGGTCGATGCCCTCCATGAGCAGGTTCCGCACGAGGGAGCGGTCCTCCTGCAGGTCCGCCATGGTCTGTCGGCCGATCAGTCCGTAGGTCAACAACAACGGCGTACGGACGGCGGCGTCGGTCAGCGGCCGGTAGCGGGAGAGGGTGATCTTGTCCGTCTGAAGGATCACGTCCTTGGGCGTCGCACCGATCTCGACCTGGTCGTCGCTGATCGCCTGGAGCTTCTGTACCGCCGTGTTGATCTTCGCATTGAACGAGGCGGCGGCCTCCGCGACCTCCGTCGGGCTCGACATGACGTTCGGCATCACGGCTGTGCTCCCCTCTTCGCCCCGTCGCTCTGCTTGCGCTCGAGCGCCCGCACCCGGCGTTTGAGTTCCTGAACCGAGCGGTGCACCTCGTCCAGCTCGGACCGCGTCGGCGCCCCGATCGAGTCGAACATGCGCTCGCCGAGCTCCCGCTGAGCGAGAACGAACTCCATGCTCGACCGCAGCACGGCGCTCTGCGCCTCGAGGTACTCCGTGCCGCGCTGAGCATGAGTCAGCGCGGAATCGGCGAGATCGAGCCACACGCGTAGCACGTCCACCGGCTGGAGCGGACTGTCGGACTGTGCGCGCCGCTTCTCGACCGCCGTCGCGAACTGTTCGTTCGCCTTAGCCCAGGCCTTCGCGACGACACCGTCGAAGCGGATCTTCGCCGCCTGCATCTCCGCATACAGCTCCGCCAGTCGGCTCGTGCGCAGGGCCGTATCGTCGACGTCCGCGAACTGCGGCCCGCCGATGAGCGAGCGGATGGCGCTGGCGACGTATTCGTTGCCGGCGGCCGACGCCGACATCGGGTCGAGGATCTGCTGGAACATCGTGTTCATACCCGCGGGGCTCGTCCCCCCGAGGTTCATCCACCCGGGGTTGGTCGCCGCCCCGGGCGCCCCGACTCCGAACATCTGCGGGCCGGCCGTGGCCCACGACCGCCAGAGGTCGGCCATCGCGGCGGCCTGCGCCGCGGGGTCCGCCCCGGCGGGCGCCGCCTTCGGTTCCGCCGCAGCGGCGGTCGCGTCCGCACGACCAGGCTCCGTCGACGACGGCGATGGCGACATGGCCTGGCCGAATGCCTTGGCGAGGTCGGCCTGGCGGTCGTTCCAACTACGCACCAGATCGTTCTGTGCGGCCTGGAGTGACTCCCACTGCCGCTGGAAGTCCCCCGACGATTCGTTACTCATAGTGTGATCACCTGCCTGACGGTGCGACCCGAAGCCAGGTCGTCGAAGCCCTCGTTGATGTGGTCCAGCGACAGCACGCCGCTGAGCAGCCGGTCGACCGGGAGCCGACCGCGGCGGTACAGCTCGATGTAGCGCGGGATGTCGCGGGACGGGACGGCGGTGCCGATGTAGCTGCCCATGAGCGTGCGCTCCTCCCCGACCAGGACCACGGGCGGCAGCGCCAGTCGGGTGTCCGGGCCGGGCAGCCCCGCCGTCACCGTCGTCCCACCACGGCGCGTCGCCGCGAACGCGGTCGCGAGTGCCGGCACCGAACCGGCCAGCTCGAACGCGTATTCCACCCCGCCGTTCGTGAGGTCCTTGATCTGCTCCGCAGCATCGGGGTCCCGGGCGTTCACCGTGTCGGTGGCGCCCAACTCACGCGCGAACGCGAGCTTGTCGTCGGACAGGTCGACGGCTACCACCTGCCGCGCCCCGGCGGCGATGGCCCCCAGGAGCGACGACAGGCCGACGCCCCCGAGGCCGACGACCGCCGCCGACGCTCCCGCGGGCATCCGCGCCGTGTTGAACACCGCGCCGACGCCGGTGAGCACGGCGCAGCCGAACAGCGCCGCCTCGGTCATCGGCAGGTCGGAATCGACCTTCACCACAGAGCGGCGCGAGACCACCGCGTGGTCGGCGAAGGCCGAGACACCGAGGTGATGGTTGATCCTGCCGCCGCCGGCATCCGCCAATCGCCGCTGCCCGGAGAGCAGCGTCCCCGCGCCGTTCGCCACCGCACCCGGCTCGCACAGCGCCGGCCGACCCGAGCTGCACGGCTCGCAGTGTCCACACGAGGGCACGAAGACGAGGACGACATGGTCGCCCGGCGCCAGGTCGGCGGCGCCCCCGGTCTCGCCCGAATCCGGCCCCACCTCGACGACGACGCCGGCGGCCTCGTGCCCCAGAGCCATCGGCAACGGGCGCGGACGCTTGCCGTCGATCACCGACAGATCGGAATGGCACAGCCCTGCGGCCTTGATCTGGATCAACACCTCGCCGGGGCCGGGCGAGTCGAGCTGCAGTTCCTCGAGGCCGAGTGGTCGACTCGACGCGTACGGATGCTGGCGATCCGCGTCACGTAGAACGGCGGCTGTTATCCGCATACTCAGAACTCCTCTGCCGGCTGCGACTCCACCTGATCGCGCAGCTCCTCGACCAGAACGCGGACGTTGGCCGAGTAGTCGATGGGCACGACGACCAGGTGAACCCCGCCACCCTCGAAGGCCGCGTTCAGCACCGGGACCAGATCCTCGGTCGCACGCACCTCGCTCCCCTTGGCGCCGTACGCCTCCGCGTACTTGACGAAGTCCGGATTGCCGAAGGTGAGCCCGAAGTCGGGCAGCTCGTCGACCGCCTGCTTCCAGCGGATCATGCCGTAGGCGTTGTCCTGCAGAACCAGGACGACCATGTTGAGGCGGAGCCGCACCGCGGTCTCGAGCTCCTGGGAGTTCATCATGAAGCCGCCGTCACCGCAGACGGCCATAACCCGACGCTCCGGGTACAGGATCGCCGCCATCATCGCCGACGGGAGACCCGCGCCCATGGTGGCGAGGGCGTTGTCGAGCAACAGCGTGTTCGACACGGCCGTCTTGTAGTTGCGCGCGAACCAGATCTTGTACATACCGTTGTCCAGCGCCACGACGCCGTCGTCCGGCATCACCTTGCGCACGTCGGCCACCAGGCGCTGCGGCGTGACCGGGAAGGTCGCCGCGTCGGAACCCGCCAACGTCCGCTCGTGGATCTCGTCGTGCATCTCGAGCAGCGCGGAGGCGTTGGGCACCCGGCCCGCGAGCCGCTCCGCGAGGCGCCGCAGGCTCGAGCCCACGTCACCGGTCACGACCAGGTCGGGAACGTAGACCTCCTCGACGTGCGGGGCGGTGTAGCCGATGTCGATGATGGTGACGTGGTCGCTGACGAAGAACGGCGGCTTCTCCACGGTGTCGTGGCCGATGGTGATGATCACGTCGGCCCGATCGATCGCCCGGTGCACATAGTCGCGTTCCGTAAGCGCGGCGGTGCCGAGCCACAGGGCCGTGATCTTGTCGTCCGGTGACTTGGAGACGGTCCCCTTCCCCATCTGGGTGCTGAAGTAGGGGATGTGGGTACGGGACAGGAACTCGGCGATGTCATCGCCCAGCCGCGGCCGGCTGGTTCCGGCGCCCAGCATGACCAGAGGTCGCTCCGCGCCGCGGATGATCTCGGCCACCTGATCCAGCAGTTCCTTGCTGGCCACCGGCAGCTGCGTCACTCGCGGCGGCACGAGTGCGTACCCGTCGGCGGGCTCGCCGGCGACGTCTTCGGGGAGTTCCAGGTGCACCGGGCCGGGGCGCTCCTCGGTGGCGACGCGGAACGCCTCGCGGACGATCGCGGGGATGGAGGAGGTACTCACGATCTGACGTGAGGACTTCGTGAGCGGTTTCATCGTCGAGACCATGTCGATGATCTGGAAGCGTGCCTGCCGGCTGCTCCGGATCGCCTTCTGCCCGGTGATGAGGATCATCGGCATCGCGCCCAGGTCCGCGTAGGCGGCACCCGTCGCGAGGTTCAACGCACCCGGGCCGAGGGTGCTCAGGCAGACTCCGGGCTGGCCGGTCAGCCGTCCCTGGGTCGCGGCCATGAAGGCGGCCGCCTGCTCGTGGCGGGTGATGACGAGCTCGATCGTCGACCGACGCAGCGCCTCCACCATCCGGAGGTTCTCCTCTCCGGGCACGCCGAAGATCTTTCGTACGCCTTCGTTCTCGAGCGCCGCAACAAGCAGCTCTGCTCCGTTAGTCATCAATGCCTCTCTCGGACGATGTCGACACCTGCAGGATCATCGGGCTCTGCTCCGGACTCATCCACGGCCTCACGAGCGGATGTGGAGCTGTCGGGCGGCCTCCGCGACGGAGCCCGATATGGATGGATAGACCGTGAACGCGTGGGCGAGATCCTCGACCGTGAGGCGAGAAGCGACCGCGAGTGACACGGGATGGATCAGTTCGCTGGCCCGCGGGCCGACCACCACGCCACCGACGACGGTGCCGGTCCGGGGCAGTGCGAACAGCTTGATGAAGCCGTCATCCACACCCTGCATCTTCGCCCGCGCGTTGCCCGCGAGCGAGAGCATGACGGTGTGCGCCACGACTTCGTTTGAGTCGACGGCGGACTGGGACACGCCCACCGTCGCGATCTCCGGCGCGGTGAACACGTTCGATGCCACCTTCGTGACGTCGAGCGGGTCCACCGCGTCCCCGAGCGCGTGCCACACCGCCACGCGGCCCTGCATCGCCGCCACCGAGGCGAGCATGAGAACCCCGGTGCAGTCCCCCGCGGCGTACACGCCGCGCGCGCTGGTGCGCGACACCCGGTCGACGACGATGAATCCGCTGCCGTCGAGTTCGACCCCGCTCTCGGCCAGTCCGATCCCGTCCGTATTCGGCACCGAACCCACGGCCACCAGGCAATGGCTGCCCTCGACGGTCGTCCCGTTCGAGAGTACGACCCGCACGACGTCGCCGTCCCGGGTGACGCTCTCGGCGCGCGACCGGCTGAGCAGGGTGAGTCCGCGCCGGGTGAGCACGTCCTCGAGAACGATCGCGGCGTCCGGGTCCTCGCCCGGCAGCACGCGGTCCCGGCTGCTCACGAGGACCACGTCCGAGCCGAGCAGTGTGTACGCGCTGGCGAACTCCGCGCCGGTGACGCCCGAGCCGATCACGATGAGCCGTTCGGGCAGCTCGTCGAGGGCGTAGATCTGCTCCCAGGTCAGGATGCGCTCACCATCGGGAACGGCGGTCGGCAGCTCCCGCGGTCGGGCGCCCGTCGCGAGCAGGACGATGTCGGCCGACAGCGTCTCGGTCGATCCGTCATTCGCCGTAGCGACCACCGTATCGGGGCCGGCCAGCCGGCCGATGCCCCGGATCAGCCTGATGTTCTCGGCCTCGATCTTCCGCTCGATGTCACGGGACTGAGCGTTCGCGAGCTCGACGATCCGGGCGTTGACATTACGCAGCGTCCCGGCGGCGAGTCGGACGTCGCCCGCGGCCTCGCGCGAGACACCGTGCGCCGGGAGCGTCGCCTCGGACTCGATCAGGTCTGTAGTGGAGATCAATGCCTTGGACGGGACGCAGTCGGTCAGTACAGCCGAACCGCCGAGTCCGTCCCGATCCACGATCGTGACGTCGGCACCGAGCTGCGCGGCGACCAGGGCGCCCTCGTACCCGCCGGGTCCCCCACCGACCACCACGAGGCGGGTCATCGTGCACCCCCGAACACCGGAGCCCGGGTGGCGGCCTGCTCGATCCGTGCCATCAGCGGCTCTCCTCTTTCAGCGGTGCGTCGGTTCCGCACGACGCTAAGTTGCTTGCGTTCCACGCCAGTTACATTCGGTTCGTTACGATTTCGTTGAATATCCGGGAGTCAGATGAGCGCTATCGGTATCAGGGCCATCAGGCCCGGCACCACCACGGCGAGCGACACCGCGGTAGCCAGTAATCGACGGAACAGCCGGTCCTGATCCTCTATCGCACTGTTTCCGATGATCAATACGCCGGCGACGTGGATCGGGTTCATCACCATCAGAGCGGCGGGGACACAGATCGCCGCAACGATCCAGAAGACCTGCGGCGACGTGCCGTAGCTCGCGAAGGCCAGCGGCATCATCAACCCGATGACACCGAGGGTGGAACTCTCGATGTTGCACAGCAGTGCCGTCATGTAGCAGAGCACCAGGATGAGCAGCAGCCCGGTCCCGAGGTGATTCAGCCCCTTCTGAATCGAGGTCATCGTTCCGATCTGCTGCAGCAGTCCGAGGTAGGTCAGCAGGCCGCACAGCAGCAGGATGCTGGCCCAGGGGATCCGCGACAGGATGGTCTTCTCGTTCGGCCGGAAGAAGACCTGCAGCAGCACCGCCATCGCCATAGCGGTCAGGCCCACGTCGGTCTTCGCGAACACCACCAGGACGATGAAGGCGATCAGGGCCACGCCCGAGCACCACATGTACACGCGGTTCTTGCCCTCGTCGGGGTCGTGGCTCTGCTTGGCCGGCGCCGGCGTGACGATGTAGCCGGGATCACGCTTCATCATCACCGTGCTGATCATCTGGAGGACGAGGACTGCGATGACGGCTACCACCATCGACACCGCCCACAGGGCCCATCCCGAGTACACGACGTGATACTTCTCAGCGATGGTATGGACCAGTGCACCGGTCGGGTTCAGCGGCGACAGACCGGCACTGTTGGCACCGATCACGACGGCGAGCTCGCACGCGTAGAAGATGGGCCGGTAGCCGACGCTGACGTAGGCGATCATCGGCACCAGGAACGCGATCGGCGCCGTGGAGAACGCCCCGGCGGTCGACATGGCGGCAGCGAGCACGAAGCTCGCCCAGGGCAACAGCCACCGTCGTTCGCCTACGACGGAATAGGTCGTCCGCACCACCACGGACAGGGCGCCGCTGCGCTCCACGTGGGCGAACAGTATGGACACCCCGGCGATGAGGACGAACAGGCTTCCCGGGAACGCGTCGTACATCTTGTCGACGCTGCCGCCGGACAACGCCAGTATCGGCAGCGCCGCAGCCAGCGCGAGCATTCCGATGTTGAGCCGCTGCCAGATGGCGAGCACAAGCACCACGAGAAGGAACACGAGGGACAGGATTTGGATGAACGACACTGCCAAGCACTCCTGACATACGACTCCAGCGGCGACACCGACGCTGTGATGCGACTCACGTTATGGACGCCGGTTACAGCCGCGTTACAGCAGCCGATCGCCGACCGGACTCGGCCTGGTCCCAGTCGATCGAGATGCCCAGATCGTCGTACATCTTCGTCCGGCACGACTCCCGGATCCGTGCGGCGGCGGCGGTGTCGCCGGCCGCGAGATACGCAGCGGCCACCGAGCGGTAGATCTCCTCGCAGTAGGGATCGCGCTCGATCCCGCGCCGCCCGATCGATGCAGCGCGCAGGTACTGGCCGCGCTCGCAGAGCGCTCGCGTGGCGGCCACGGCGAGATCGCGATACGTCCCGGACAGCGCGTCGCGGGTCGCCGCGGCCGGATCGAAGTACGGCGCGTCGGCGAGGAAGGGGCCGTCGTAGAGGTCGAGTGCGGCCAGCATCGCGGTCAATTCGGCATCGCCCGGTCGCTCCATATCCACGCGCGCCAGCCGGCGGAACTCGTCGACGTCGACCTCGACCGTTGTGGGATCGAGCCACAACCGGTTGTCCTCGGTCCGCACGAAGCGAGTGGCCTCACGGCTGGACCGATGCGGCTCGAGTGCCGTGTGCAGGGCGTGTAGACACACCCGGAACTGGCGCAGCACCGAGTCGTTGACGTCGTCCCAGAGGCGGTCGATGATCTCCTCGCGGCGCAGCGAGTGGCGATCGCTGGTGACGAGCAGCCACAGGATCTGCATCGCCTTCCGCCGGGTCCATGCGCGGGCCGGGATCTCCTCGCCGTCGCGGAGGACGGCGAACCGCCCCAGCGTCCGGATGCGGAGGGCGGGGGTGGATCGACCGAGCGACACGGGCGGTTTCTCGCCTCCCCGCCCAGCGATCCGCGCCCCGAGGTAGCCGGCGTACTCCCCCACGCCGGGCAACCGGCTCGCGGCGGCCAGCCAGGCCGCCCGCTCCGCGGCCGAGGTGACACCGAGCCAGGGGGAGTTCACCCAGAGCTCGTCGAGCGAGAGCCTGGATGTGGCGTTGAGTGCGGCGCTCGCGTGCCGCGCGAACGCATCCTGCTGCCGCGTCCGCAGAGCGAGAACCCCCAGCCACTGGTCTGCCAACAGCGGGAGATAGGCGTCGCCGCAGGCAGCCGCCCGGCTGCGAGCATCGGTCAGCCACGCGGACGCACGCGGGTTGCCCTGCTCGGCCAGCGCGACGCCGGCGGCCAGCGTGGCCATCGAGTACAGATACGCGTCACCGGCCGCATCCAGCACTTCCAGCGCCTGGTGTGCATAGCGCATGGTCTCGGCGTCGTCACCACAGCGGTGCGCGCTCACCGTGAGTCCGATCAGGGGTTCGGCCCGGAACCGCGGTAGGTCGATCTGCTCGGCGGTCGCCAAGGCGGCCCGGAAGCTCTCGACCGCCGCAGCCGGCTCCTGCGGGGAACGGCACAGCTGTGCGAGCCCCAGTCGACCCTGACAGACGCAGGTGATGATCGGAGAGTGCAGATCCGCGCCCAGGCGGATCCCGAGCCGCGCATGCCGCTCGGCCTCCTCGCCGTAGCCCAGCAGCCCGTTGATCCACGCCAGCAGGGCGTCCTGCTCCCGGTGTGCCCTCGGGGCCTTCGCCTCGGTCGCGTGGCGGCCCACCTCCAGGATGGCGCGACCACGGTGCAGCTCACCACGCCGGATGACCGACCGCACCAGAACGTTGTCGAGGTCCGGGCCGGGGTCGAGGTCCGCCAGTTCATCGAGCGGGCGACCGGCCTCGCGGGAGACGTACTCGCCGGCGTTGACGAGGTTCTCGGCGACCATCACACGCCACTGCCGGCGCGCATCCTCGGTGAGCAGCTCCGCATGGCGGCCGATCCGCTCGAGCGCCGGCCGCGCCAGGCGCGGTTCGACGGTGTCGAGATGGACCTGAGCGATGGCCGCCAACGCCGGCGCGGATCGGGCGTCGCCGCCGCTTCCCGCGACGAGCAGCGCACGGGCTCGCTCCGCCTCCCGCAATGCGGCGTGATACTGACAGGCCATCCGCAGCGCGTGGCTCCGCGCGACGCGCAGCATGGGGTGCGCGTCGAGGGCCTCCTCCCCCAGCGAGTCGGAGATGGCGAGCAGGGTGACGTGCTGGCCTGCCTCCAGCAGCCTGCGATGCGCGGCGTCGACGTCGGCGGCGGCCCGCTCGAACAGTCCAGCCCGTGCGGCATGGAGCGCCGCGAGCTCCGGCCGGCCGGTCCGCCGGAAGTGCGCGGCCGCCCGCACCGCGAACATCCGCCGAGCGTCGTCGTCCAGCTGCGTGTACAGATACTCGCGGAACAACTGGTGCAGACGGTAGGTGATCCCGTCCTCCCGGGTACAGAACAGGCCCCGGTACTCGAGCTCGAGCAGCAGCGCAGCGGCGACCTCGGGGGCGCAGTCCACGACGGCGCCGCAGACGTCGGCTTCGAGAACCTCCAGGCCACAGATCGCCAGCAGGAAGCGGCGGATGTGGTCCGGCTGGTTGCGGAAGAACTGATCGCCCAGATACATGAAGATCTCGTCGCGCGAATCGGGCATCTCGCCGATCAGGGCATCGATGGACAGATCGTGATCCCGCAGGTGCTGACCGAGCAGAGACAGGGCGATCGGCCACCCCTCGGTCTCGTCGATGAGGCGGTGCGCCTGCACCGGCGTCAGCAGGATCGAGAACTCCTGCCGGAAGTAGTCGGTCACCTCGGCGGGGTCGAATGCCAGCGCGACCCGACCCACGGTGCGTAGCTCGCCGTAGGCGCGCTGCAGCGTCCAGGTCCTCGCCCGCAAGTGCAGGCGCGTGACGACGATGATCTGGAGGTCGGGAGGGCGATGCTCGATGAGCTGACCGACCACCGCGTCCACCGGCGATCCCTCGATCAGGTGGTAGTCGTCGAGGATCAGATACTCGGGCGGGTTCGCGAGTTCCTCGAACATGTCCAGGAACCCGTCCAGCAACCGTGGCCATCCGATCGCCGTCGCGCGCCCCGCGTCGACGGGCAGATCGCCGACCGGCACGCTCACCGGGATCTGCATGGCGCGGCCCAGGTCCTCGAGGAAGACCAGCGGGTCTCGGTCGGTCACCGCCAGGCCGAGCCATGCCCGCCGGCTCCCCGCGGTGATCAGATCCGCGGCCGTGGACTTGCCGTATCCCGCCTCCGCGTCGATGACCAGAACGGGCGACGTCATCGCCCCGACCAGGCCGAGGAGGCGCGGCCTGGAGATCACCGGCTGACCGTTGTGCGGGGGGCGCAGTCGTGCGCGCGTGGCCTCGATGCTCACGGTTCCACTATGGCCCGGAAGCGCCGCTCGATGGGCGTGATCGGGCGTTCCGGCGTCGCCATCCGGGCAGTGGTGTAGGGGCCGTCGGCACGGCCGAGGGGCGCCCACGCAGAACGCTCGGCCGGGGAATCCCCGGCCGAGCGTCTGCGTGCGGTGATCACCACCCGGCGGAGCGGGCGGAGTGGTCGACGACTCCCTGAAATCGCTGGGGAATCAGCCCTTGTGGGCCTTGACCGCCTCGGTCAGCTGCGGCGCGACATCGAACAGGTCGCCCACGATCCCGTAGTCGGCGATCTCGAAGATCGGCGCCTCCTCGTCCTTGTTCACAGCGACGATCGTCTTCGACGTCTGCATACCCGCGCGGTGCTGGATGGCACCGGAGATGCCCAGCGCGACGTACAGCTGCGGCGAGACCGTCTTACCGGTCTGGCCGACCTGGAACTGGCCCGGGTAGTAGCCCGAGTCGACCGCGGCGCGCGAGGCACCCACGGCGGCGCCGAGCGAGTCGGCGAGGGCCTCGACGACCGAGAACTTCTCGGCCGAGCCGACACCCCGGCCGCCCGAGACGACGATCGACGCCTCGGTCAGCTCCGGGCGGCTGCCGCCCTCGATCGGCTGGCGCGAGGTGATCTTCACAGCGTTCTCCCGAGCCTCCGGGAAGGCGACGTCGACGATCTCACCCGCGCCGGCCACACCGTCGGCCTCGATCGCGCCGGGGCGCAGCGAGAAGACGGGCACGTCGCCGCCGGCCTGGGTGTCGACGGTGAACGCGCCACCGAAGATCGAGTGCACGCCGGCGCCGCCGGGCTTGATCTCGATCACGTCGACGAGCAGGCCCGAGCCCAGGTTGTACGCGAGCCGGCCCGACACCTCCTTGCCCTCGGCGGTGGCGGCGGTGACGACGGCCGCGGCACCCTGGCTCTCGACCAGCTGCTGCAGCACGTCGACCTTGGGTGTCACCAGGTACGCGTCGGCGTCCGCTGACTCGGCGCGGTAGATCTTGGCCGCACCGGCGGCCGCGAGCTGCTCGGCGATCTTGTCGGTGGTGCCGGGGGCGGCGACCACGACGGCCGCCGGCTCACCGAGCACCTTCGCGGCGGTCAGCAGCTCGGCGGTGACCTTCTTCAGCGTCCCGTCGACCTGCTCGACGAGGACCAATACATCTGCCATTGTCGGAAAATCCTCCTTGGGATTACAGGGGTCGAGGGGTCTTAGATGATCTTCTGCGTGATGAGGAACTGCGCCACCTTGGTGCCGCCGTCACCCTCGTCGACGACCTTCTCGCCCGCCTGCTTCGCCGGCTTCGGGGTCACCCCGGTCACGCTGGTACCCGCGTTCGCCGCGCCCACATCGGTCGGCTCCAGGTTGATGTCCGCCACGGACAGCACCCGGATCTCCTTCTTCTTCGCGGCCATGATGCCCTTGAACGACGGGAACCGCGGCTCGTTGATCTTCTCGTTCACCGATACGACCGCCGGCAGCGTGGCCTCGAGTTCGAAGATGCCCTCGTCGGTCTCGCGCTCGCCGCGCACCGTGTCACCGTCGAGGGTGAGCTTGCGCAGGTGGGTGAGCTGCGGCAGGCCGAGCGCCTCGGCGATGATGGCCGGGACAGCGCCGACGCGGCCGTCGGTGGCCTCGTTACCGGCGATCACCAGGTCGACACCCTCGATCGCGCCGAGCGCGTAGGTCAGCAGCAGGCCGGTCTGCACCGCGTCGGAACCCGCGATCGCATCGTCCTGCACGTGGACGGCCTTGTCGGCGCCCATCGACAGCGCCTTGCGGATGGCGTCCGTCGCGGAGGCCGGGCCGGCGGTCAGTACCGTGACCTCGCCACCGTTCGCCTCTTTGATCTTGAGTGCCTCTTCGACGGCGCGCTCGTTGATCTCGTCGAGAACGGGGTCGATCGACCGGTCCAAGCGGAAGTCACCGTCGTTCAGCTTGCGCTCCGACCCGGTGTCGGGGACCTGCTTGATGAGTACGACAACATTGGTCATTGGTCTTCGTCGACCCTCCTGCATCTGTGGATACTCTCCAGCGACATTCTCACACCGACCGGGCCCGGGGAAACCACCGGGGCGCAGCGAACAGCCACGACCTGGAGTCCCCGCGTGGGGCTCCCGGAGCCATGCCGACTTACTCCACGGTAAGTTACCGCGAAGTAGGCTGTCCAGGGCTTGTGACCGACGACTCCGAAACGAATAGGCTGCCTAGAATGTGTGACGCGCTGCCCCTCACCGGCGAACGGACCGTGCCCGGCATCCCGGAGGAGAACTACTGGTTCCGGCGCCACGAGGTCGCCTACCTGGCCATCACCGCCCGATACACCGGGAAGGACGTGCTCGAGGCGGGTAGCGGCGAGGGCTACGGCGCGGCGATGCTGGCCGCCGCCGGCGCCCGCGTCACCGCCCTCGACTACGACGAGCAGGCCGTCGCGCACGTCCGCGCCGCCTACCCCGCGGTGACCATGCTGCACGGCAACCTCGCGCAGCTGCCGGTGCCGGACGGGGCGGTGGACGCCGTCGTGAACTTCCAGGTGATCGAGCATCTGTGGGATCAGTCACAGTTCCTGGCCGAGGTCGCGCGGGTGCTGCGCCCGGGCGGCGAACTGGCGATCTCGACCCCCAATCGACTCACCTTCTCCCCCGGCCGTGACACCCCGCTCAACCCGTTCCATACCAGGGAGCTGGACTCGGCCGAGCTGGCAGAGCTGCTCGCGGGCGTCGGCCTCGAGGTCACGGACCGGCGGGGAGTGTTCCACGGGGCCCGGCTGGCCGAACTGGACGCGCGGCACGGCGGCAGCTTCATCGACGCGCAGATCGAGCGGTCGCTGGCCGGCGAGCCGTGGCCGGCCGAGCTGTCCCGCGACGTCGCCGGGGTGGCCGCCGCCGACTTCGACATCCGCGCCGACGCCGCCGACAGCCTCGACCTCCTCTTCTTCGCTCGCAAGGCCGAGTCGGCGTGACTGTGGGCGCGCGCGCGACGACGGTGACCGCCGGCTCCGACCGGGAGCCGGGGATGCTCGCCTTCGTCCTGCACTCCCACCTGCCGTGGCTCGCGCATCACGGCGCGTGGCCGGTCGGTGAGGAGTGGCTCTACCAGTCGTGGGCCGCCTCGTACCTACCGGTGGCGGAGATGCTGGGTCGGCTCGCCGATGAGGGCCGCACCGACCAGCTGACACTGGGCGTGACGCCGGTCCTCGCCGCGCAACTGGACGACCCGTACTGCCTCGCCGCCATGCACCACTGGCTCGGCAACTGGCAGCTGCGGGCGCACGAGGCCGCGCTGTCCGGGCGGCCCGGCACCGCCCCGCTCGGGGCGCGCGAGCACCGCGCCGCTGCGCACGCGCTCGAGCTGTTCGAGTCGCGGTGGCGACACGGCGGCAGCCCCGTGCTGCGCGGGCTGGCCGATGCCGGCACCGTCGAACTGCTGGGTGGGCCGCTGGCACACCCGTTCCAGCCCCTGCTGCACCCCCGTCTGCGCGAGTTCGCGCTGCGGGAGGGGCTGGCGTACGGGCGGTCGCGGTTCGGGTCCGAACCGGGCGGGCTGTGGGCCCCCGAGTGCGCCTACAAGCCCGGCATGGAGGCCGACTACCAGGCCGCCGGGGTCACGCACTTCATGGTCGACGGCCCCACGCTGGGCGGGGACACGGCGCTCGCGCGGCCGGTCGGCGACTCGTCCGTGCTCGCGTTCGGCCGCGACCTCGCGGTGAGTTACCGCGTGTGGTCACCGAGGTCGGGGTATCCCGGCCACGCCGCATACCGCGACTTCTACGCGATCGACCACGCGACCGGTCTCAAGTCCAGCCGCGTGACCGGCCGCACGGTACCCGACCACGGGAAGGCCCCGTACGACCCCGAGCGGGCGGCGAACGCGGTCGAGAAGCACGTCGCCGACTTCGTCGAGACGGTGCGCGCGCGGCTGCGGTCGGAGAGCGCGCGGATCGGGCGGGATGCGCTGGTCGTGGCCGCGTTCGACACCGAGCTGTACGGCCACTGGTGGTACGAGGGCCCGGCGTGGCTCGAGCAGGTGCTGCGGGCGCTACCCGAGGCCGGCATCGAGGTGGGGACGCTGCGGCTGGCGGCCGAGCGTGGGTACGTGGGCGCACCGCGGGACATCGCGGCCAGCTCGTGGGGCTCGGGTAAGGACTGGCGCGTGTGGGAGGGCCCGCAGGTGCGCGAGTTCACCGAGCTCAACGAGGACATCACGGCGAGCGTGCTGCGGGTGCTGGACAAGCGGGCGGAGGTGGTGTTCGGCCGCGACCCGGTGGCCGACCAGGTGCTGACGGAGGCCCTGCTGACGCTGCAGAGCGACTGGCCGTTCATGGTCTCGAAGGACACGGCCGCCGGCTACGCGCGCGACCGCGCCTACAAGCACGCGCACGCGCTGCGCGAGATCGCCGACGCCGCCGAGCGGGGTGACGAGCACCGGGCGCGGGAGCTGTCCGCGGCGTGGCGCCGTGCCGACGCACCGTTCCCCGACCTCGACGCCCGCCGACTGCCCGGGCCGAACACCCCGCTCGCGGGAGGTCGAATCGCGTGAAGGTCCTGCTGGTCTCGTGGGAGTACCCGCCCGTCGTGGTCGGGGGGCTGGGCCGGCACGTACACCACCTCGCGCTCGAGCTGACCGCCCAGGGACACGAGGTGGTGGTGCTGTCGCGGCAGCCCACCGGGAGCGACCCACGGAACCGGCCGACCACCGACACCGTCGTCGACGGGGTACGCGTGATCGCCGCCGCGGAGGACCCGCTGCACCTGGACTTCGGCACCGACATGCTGCCGTGGGTGCTCTCGATGGGGCACTCGATGCTGCGCGCGGGGCTGCGGCTGACGGGGCTCGGGGGCCTCGATGCGTCCGGGGCCGACGGAGACCACGCGGTGCACCGACCGTGGGTGCCCGACGTGGTGCACGCCCACGACTGGCTCGCCGCGCACGCCGCCGTGGGGCTGGCGGAGACATTCGACGCGCCGCTGGTCGCGACGATCCACGCGACCGAGGCGGGACGACACAGCGGCTGGGTGTCGGGGCCGATCAACCGACAGGTGCACTCGTGCGAATGGTGGCTGGCCAACGAGGCGGACGCGGTGATCACGTGCTCGCGGTCGATGTCCGACGAGGTGTCCCGACTCTTCGGTCCGGGGCTCGCGCAGCTGCACACGATCTCCAACGGCATCGACGCGTCGCAGTGGCCGTACGCCGACCGGTCGCCCACCGCAGCGAGCAGCGTCGGCGATCCGGCGCGTCTGCTGTTCGTGGGGCGGCTGGAGTACGAGAAGGGCGTGCAGGACGCGATCGCCGCGCTGGCCCGGGTGCGCCGCTCGCATCCGGGTACGACGCTGACGGTGGCCGGCGACGGCACGCAGGCCGCGTGGCTGCGCGCGACCGCCCGCGAGCATCGGGTGATGCGGGCGGTGCGGTTCGTCGGCCCGCTCGACCACGAGGGCCTGGTGCGGCAGCTGCACGCCGCCGACGCGCTGGTGATCCCGAGCCGGTACGAGCCCTTCGGCATCGTCGCCCTCGAGGGTGCGGCGACCGGGATCCCGCTCGTCGCGTCGAGCGCGGGCGGCCTGGCCGACTTCGTGCGCACCGGCGAGACCGGCGCGTCGTACGAGCCCGCCGACGTCGGCGGCCTGACCAGCGCGATCCGCGGAGTCCTCGACGACCCGGACCGCGCCCGCCGGCTGGCCCGCGCGGCGCGCACCGAGGTCGAGCAGCTGACCTGGGCCGCAGTGGCGACGGAGACCGCGCAGGTCTACCTCTCCGCCAAACGTCGCCCGCGGAACCCGTTGGGGCGCACCGCCATCGTCGAGCGCCCGCTCCCCGAGCGGGACCCCACCAATCCGCTCGACTGAGCGTACCGCCGAGGCTACCCCTCAGGTCTCACCGGTGATACACTGAGTCATGTCGGCATTCGATGAAGTGAACATCCGCGAGTTGCGCAACAACGGCGGACGCGTTCTGGACCGCGTGGCTCGCGGCGAGACCCTCTCGGTGACGCGCGACGGCACGCCGGTAGCGGAGCTGACTCCGGTGCGGCGTCGGAGCCTCTCCGCCGACCAGTTGATACGTGCGGCGAAGCGGCTGCCGAAGGTGGATCCCGACCGGCTTCGCGCGGACGTCGATACCGTCGTGGACCAGTCCTGGTGACCCACCCGAAGGGGGTGCTCGACACGTCGACCGTGCTTCGCCTCGACGAACTCACGACACCGGACCTCCCCGACGAGTCGGTCATCACCACGATCACGCTGGCTGAGCTCACCGTCGGCCCCCTGGTCGCCACCGACGACGAGACTCGCTCCGCACGGCAGCTTCAGGTGCAGAACGCGGAGTCGGTCTACGGAGATCCTCTCCCCTTCGACGCGGCGGCGGCCCGTACGTTCGGGCTCGTCGCCGCTGCACTCAGGGCGACCGGCAAGAAGAAGGGCGCACGCGCCTTCGATGCACTCATCGCGGCGATCTGCATATCGAACGAACTACCGCTCTACACGTTCAACGCGCGAGACTTCGAGAACATCTCCGGGCTGGAGGTCGTCGCACTCCCACGGTTCGAGTCACCCACGGTTCGAGTCACCGGACGAGTCGGGGAAGCCGGGTCAGGACGCGAAGACCTCGGGACCGTAGAACGGCAGGAGAACCTCGCGGACGAGTGACTCGAAGTCCGGGGGGTGTCGGTCATAGGACGAGCACACGGTCACGTGGCGGCAGCGGTCCGAAGGTGTCCGTCGGCCGGTACGTCATGACTCTGTGACCCAGAATCAGCTACCGCCGCCCTGCCGTGTGCCGGGCGGGTCCTGCGCGAACCGGCCTGCCCGAGCGGTCGGGTCGGTCAGGTCTGCGGCGAGTCGGCGGAGGTAGTCGGCGAAGCGAGTCGCGTCGGCGGCGTCCCATGCTTGGACGAGCCGGGCGTAGACGTCCTCTTGCCAGGCGTGGGAGTTGGTCAGCACTTGCCGGCCTGCGACGGTGACGGTCAGGACGGCTCGGCGGTTGTCGGTGGCCGAGGTGCCGCGGTGCAGGTAGCCGCGCTCGATTGCGGCGGTGACGAACCGGCTGGCGCCAGAGTGGTCTAGCCCGAGCTGGTGGGCAACGTCGGCGATGCTGACCTCAACGCTGCCCCGTGCGGCGCTGTCCACGGCGTCGAGGACCGCGATGTCGTGGATTCGCTTCTGATCGCCGATGGTCTCGTCGGCGGCACGCATCATCCACCGTCGCGACCAGAAGCGGACGACGTGGAATAGCGCCGGGCCGGCCCCGGCCAAGTCCTCGCGGCTGTGTTCTTCGGTCACGGCACGATCCTCCGATCCCGAACTGTATGCGATACGCACAGATTATCATGTGCGATACGCATACATCTCGGAGTGGCCCTGCGCCCGCCGATCCGGTCGCTCGTTCCCGGCGCGCTACGGAACTCGCGTTTCTCGCCGCCCTGCAGGGAATGTTGATGGCGCAGCTCGACACCAACATCGTCGTCGCGGCCCTGCCGAGCATCGGCCGGGAGCTGGGCGCACCGGCGGCGGTGGCCTGGGTGACCGCCGGCTACCTGCTGACCGTCACCGTCTCCACGCCGATCCACGCTAAGCTCGGCGATCTGCTCGGCAGACGGTTCGTGTTCGTGCTCTCGCTGGCGGTTTTCGGCATCGGATCACTCGCGTGCGCGTCTGCCCCCTCGATGCCGGCGCTGATCGCCGCTCGCGCGTTGCAGGGCATCGGTGGTGGCGGCTTGGTGGTCACCGCGATCAGTGCGCTGGGCGAGATGTTCGACCGCGACGAGTTGATCCGCCGCCAGATCTGGCTGACCAGCGTGACCGCGATATCGGCGCTAGCCGGGCCGCCCGTGGGCGGGTTACTGGCCGCCGGACCCGGCTGGCGATGGATCTTTCTCGTCAACCCGCCGGTATGCATCGTCGCGCTCGTGCTGGCCGCTCGCGGTCTGCCCCGCCGCCACCAGACCGGCGCGCTGGCCGCCTTCGACACCCTCGGCGCGATCCTCATCGCCATGGTGGGGGGCGGGATCGTGGCCCTCGGATCAAGTCATGCTCTGGCGACCAGCCCCCTATGGGCACCCCTGATCGCCGTCGGCGTGCTCGCCGCGATCATCGCGTTCGTTCACACCGAGCGACGCGCCCGCTCACCGCTGATCCCGCCGAGCCTCTTCACCGTCCCCACCCTGGCCAGGTCGATCACCGTCACCGGACTGACCGGCATCGCCCTGTTCGGCACCTTCACCTTCATCCCCCTCGCCATCCAAGCCGGGACCGGCGCTGACGGAGGGCGGATCGGGACGCTCCTACTCGCACTCACGCTCGGCCAACACGCCGTCACCACCACCTTCGCCGTCCTCGCCCGACGCCACCCCCAGCTGACCGTCTGGGGACGACTCGGACTGGTCCTGGGCACCGTCGGACTATCGCTCATCGCCGCCGTGCCCGTGCTGCCTACGCACGCCAGCCCGCTGCCCACCGTGCTCGCCATCATCGGCATGGCACTCGCCGGTGCCGCCCTGGGGCTGTCCATGCAGGCATACACGCTGCTCGCCCAAACCACCGCACCCCACGACAGCTTCGGCGCCGCGATGGGAACCCTCACCTTCGCCCGCCAACTCGGCGGATCGCTCGGCACCGCCGCCTTCGGCTGGCTCCTACTCACCATCCCCGACAGAGACCGAGCCCTCACCGTCGTACTCGCCGCCGCCGCGATCATCATCGCCGCCGCCATCCCCTACGCACCCCGCCGAAAGACCCCCGCCTCCGACGACACCCGGGTACAGACACAACCGGCGCAACAGGCCAAGAGCTGACCGACTCGAGTGTCACCGATATCCTGAGACATCACGTGCCGACCTCTGAATAGAGGACGCTATCGGGGGGTGAAGAGAAGGACCTACGTTTGCCGTCTCGTTGCACGCGTCGACCGGACTACGTGGCCGGCAGCCCCTTGGCGCCGGCCTTCTTGCGCTCGATGTCGGCGAGGGCGCGCTCGAGTTCGGCGCGCTCGGCGACGCTCGCGTCCCACATCTCCTTGCGGTTCTTGATCACCTTGGCGGGCGAGCCGACGGCGATCGAGTAGGGCGGGATCACGCCGCGGGCCACCGCGTGCGCGCCGAGCACGCTGCCGCGCCCGACGATCGTGTTACGGGTGATCGTGACCTTGGTGCCCACCCAGGTGTCGCCACCGATCCGCACGGGGCCCTTGATGATCCCCTGGTCCTTGATGGGGATGGTGATGTCGTCCATCTTGTGGTCGAAGTCGCAGATGTAGCACCAGTCGGCCACCAGCGCCGCCTCGCCGAACTCGATGTCGAGGTAGCAGTTGACCACGTTGTCGCGGCCGAACACCGACTTGTCGCCGATGCGCAGGGAGCCCTCGTGGCAGCGGATCTTGTTCTCGTCGCCGATGTGCACCCAGCGGCCGATCTCCATCCGGCCCAGGCCGGGGGTCGCGTGGATCTCGACGTTCTTGCCGAGGAACACCATGCCCTTGAGCACGATGTGCGGGTTGGCGAGGCGGAACTTCGCGAGCCGCGCGTACCGCACCAGGTACCAAGGGGTGTAGGCCTTGTTCCGCAGCACCCAGCGCAGAGACGCCACCGTCAGGAACCGCGCCTGCGCGTCCGCCTGCTGGGCGTGACGCCACCGGGTCCGGTACGGCGAGTTCCACATGCTCGTCATGACGCACCAGAGTAGGCCGTGTCCCTCGTTCCTCGAGATCCGGCCCGGTGCTCAGCGGATGCTCCGCAAGCTCCGCGTCCAGCGACCCTGCCGCGCCGCGGTGCCGCGGTCGCCGAGCCTCGCACGCTAGTCTCTAGGGCGCTGCCCGCAGCCGCCGACGGTGGCCGGGTGCACGCCCGGCGAAGGAGGCTGATGGTGGCGAGACGGTGGTCGCGGACCCGCGCGGCGGGAGCTGCGGCTGCGGTCGTGCTGTCGACGCTCGGCGCCGCAGCGTGCAGTCCCGACACGAATTGGGTCGAGTCGAGCGACAGCGCGGCCTGGCCCGGGATGGGCGGCAACGCCCGCAACTCGTCGTACGCCGACCGCCCGGCCGCATCCACCCTGGTGGCCGCGTGGACCCGGCCGACCGGTGGGCCCAACTACGCGCCCGCGTCGATCACCAACCGCGGCTACGTGGCTCTCACCGCCAAGACACCGGACGGCTGCTCGACCTTCTACCTCGAGCTCACCGTGGGCCGGAAGATCTACTGCCGCCGCGACGCGGACGGGACCGAGATGCAGACCCCGCTGGTCGACCAGTTCGACTACACGTACGTCGGCATCCCCGGCCTGGTCACCTCGCCCGACCAGGCCAACCAGATGCGCTGGCGCCGGCCCGTCGCGGGCGACCCGCTGTGGCTGAAGTTCGCGGGCCCCGGGCGGCTGCTGGTGATCACGCACATCGGCCAGGTGCTGGTGCTCGACGCGCACAGCGGAAACCCGACCGGGCCGTCGTACGGGCTGGTCCCGAACCTCACCGTCGCCGACCCGTCGGACGGCATCGCCGACTGCCCGACCGCTGGGCCCGGCTGCCCGGTCGCCGCCCCGCCGGCCGTCGACGACGGGGCCCAGCGCGCCTACGTCGTCGTGAAGCCACCCGGCGCCGCGCACGGGAACCTGGTGGCGTTCGGCTACGGGGTCGTGAACGGGTTCAACACGATCCAGCCGCTGTGGCAGCGCACCGACATGACCGACGATCCGTGGGGCTCACCCGTTCTGTCGGCGGACGGGAAGACACTGTACGTCAACGGTCGTGACGACAAGCTGATCGCCGTCGACGCCCAGACCGGCCGGACCAAGTGGACGTACGACACCGGCTACTCCACGAAGCTGGCACCGTCGGTGGCACCCGACGGCACCATCGTCCTGGCGGCCGGCGCGGACTCCCGTGCGCCGCTGACGGCGCTGCGCGACGAGGGCACGTCGGCGCGCGTGTTGTTCACCCGCAAGGACGTGATGGAGGTGTCCGTCCCCGCGCAGGTCCGCGGCGGCCTCGGATACACCGTGGTCCGGGCGTGGGGTGGCGGCAAGACCCAGCTGATCGAGTTCGACACCTCGACCGGCGGCACGCGGCGCTCGTTCGACCTGCCGCCCGACGTGACCTCCACGTCCGGCGTGTCGATCGGGCCCGGCGGTGAAGTGGTGACGATCGCCGACGACGGTGTCGTCTACGCCTTCACGAGCGGCAGGAAGACGGGCGACAGCGAGCGCTCGGACTGATCCGCGCGACGCGTATTCATGACGCGACGCTCCACCGTCCGGCCGGGGGAACGGCGAGCGCGTCGGCAGCGACCGCCCGCAGCACCCGAAGGACGGAGACCATCGTGGGGTCGCCGCGCCGCCCGTCGCGCATGACGGCGCTGATCCTGCGCGCACCGAGGTCCACGTCGCGAACTATCAACCCCGCCAGCCGATCCGGAACCGCGAGCAGCGGCACGACCGCCGCCGCGACCTCGGTCGCCGCGACGTCGCAGATGTTCTGCGCGCCGACCAGCCGATGCTCGACCCGCGCCGTGAAGCCCGCGCTGTCGGCGAGCCGCGTGACCGCGACGCCCAGTCCACTGTCCGGCGGCCCCGTGACCCAGGGCGCATCCGCCAGCGCATGTAGGCCGCCGCTCCGCACGCGCTGGCGCCAGTGCGCGGGGGCCATGAGGACGAGCGGTTCGGACAGCAGTGTCTCGCTTGTCATTCCGCCGAAGAACTGCTGGCCGAGGAAGTCGTAGCTGCAGGTGATCGCGAGGTCGACCTCACCGCGGCGCAGCAGCCGGAGCGCGGCTGAACTCTCCTCCTGCTGCACCTCGACCCGGATGCCCGGCTCCGCGATCCGCAGCCGCCGCATCAGCGGCACCGCGAGGATCGGCACGCCCATGTTGAACGACGCGACAGCGATGCGACCGGCGACCCGGTCGCGGGTCGCCGCGACCGCGCTCAAGGTCTCGTCGATCGCCGTCAGCACCTGCCGGGCGTGCTCGACCATGACCCGCCCGCTGGGGGTCAGTCCCAGGGTGCGCCCCTCCCGGCGCAGGAGCACCGCGCCGACCTCCTCTTCGAGAACTCGAAGCTGTTGTGATACCGCAGAACCGGTGATTTCCCGGCGCTCCGCGACGGCGCTCACAGAACCCAGTTCGGCGAGGTCGCACAGGAGCGACATGCGGCGTAGGTCCAGCATCAGTCTCGCCCCCGGAGGCGGCGCCCCGCTCGGGCGTCGGGATGGTGGTCGATGGACATGTCGGGACCTCTCAGCCGGCCGGCAGGCGAGAACGCGTGCGGCCGATCGGTGATATGCGCGGAGACCACGCCTGACTGATGCTCGCGGGACTCAGCTGCAACAGATCGCGCTGCGGTCACGCATCTGGTCGACGTACCGTCGACCGAACAGCCGTTGCGCAACCATGGACACATGGTCCCACCGAGCGACGGGCGGCGCGCGGACGGCGATCGGGGATGCCCCGAAAGATACGCCCTACGCTGCGGATTCTCTCCGTCCGCGGCAGGAATCTGGGCGGGTGAAATACCGGCGCCAGAGGGAACACCGGCTCGATACACGGTTCGCGGGCGTCGATTAAGGACCGCTGAAGGATTCCGGTAGAAGAACATGGTTGTTCGCGTGGGCTCGGGGATCGACTCTGAGTGACGTCGCTTCCCGGTCTGGGATGCGTATCTCCGGATCGAAACTCGCGCAATCCCTTCAGGAGCCTGCAATGACCCAACTCGAGGAAACCACCAGCCTGGACCTGGGCGTCACACCGCTCGCCGGCTACATCGGCGCCGAGATCGGCGGGGTGGACCTCCGCGGCCCCCTCGATCCCGCCACGGTGGACGCGATCCGCAACGCGCTACACCGGTACAAGGTGATCTTCTTTCGCGACCAGGAGATCGGGCACGCGGAACAGATCGCGTTCGCCCGCCTCTTCGGGAAGGTCACCCCGGCGCATCCGCACGAGGAGAACCCGCCAGAGGGCTTCCCGGAGATCCTGCCGATCGACAGCCGACGCTACGAGACCAACCTGGGCCGCAAGCGGACCTCCTACGACAGCAGCTGGCACACCGACGTCACCGCGCTGATCAACCCGCCCGCCGCGTCGATCCTCCGGGCGCACATCCTCCCGCCGTTCGGCGGCGACACGGCCTGGACCAATCTCGTCGCCGCCTACGAGAACCTCCCCAAGGATCTGCGCGACTTCGTCGACCGACTCGACATCAAGCATCGGTTCCACACGCGTGCGGCCGCCGGAAGCCAGCGCGACCGCAAGGTCCGCGAGGCGAATCTCGTGTCGTACCACCCGGCGGTGCGCGTACACCCCGAGACCGGAGAGCGCGCACTGTTCGTCAGCCCCGGCTTCACCCGCGGCGCACGGGAGATCCGCGGCCTCACCCAGACGCAGAGCGAGCGCATCCTCGCGCTGCTCTGGGAGGAGGCTACGCGCACCGAGTACACGGTGCGGTTCCGTTGGGCCCCCGGCAGCGTCGCCTTCTGGGACAACCGCGCGACCGCGCACCTCGCGATCTCCGACGCCGGCCACCTCGGGCACGACCGGGTGCTGTATCGCGTCACCCTCGAGGGCGACGTCCCCAGGGGCGTCGACGGCCGGGAGTCCGAGCAGGTCTCCGGCGAGCCCTTCCACGGCTCATGACCCATGAGTTCACCCGCCGCGCCTTCCTCGGTCTCGGTGCCGCGGCACTGGGATCCGGCGTGTTGGCGGCGTGCGGCGGCGGCTCGCCGCGCCCGCGGTCCTCGGGCTCCGGCTCGGTGCCGCGGGCGGGCGGCGAGATCGTCTACCTCAACGCGATGGTGAATCCCGGTTACCAGCAACAGCAGATCGGCTCCTGGCACGCGCTGCAGTACTGGGCACTGTTCACCGAATACCTCTTCTACATCAACGAGAAGAGTGAGCTGCTGCCGCACCTGGCGACCGGGTTCACCGCCGACTCCGACTTCACGAAGTTCACGATCGGCATCCGCAAGGGCGTCACCTTCTCCAACGGTGAGGTGCTCGACGCCGCGGCCGTCGCCAAGAACCTCGACCTGTTCGGGCTCGGCGACACCACCCGTGCGATCCCCCGCGTCGCGAACCTGCCGCAGGGCTATCAGCGGGCCGTCCCCGTCGGCGACTACGAGGTCGAGGTGAGCCTGAAGGACCCGTTCCCGGCGTTCATCCGTCACCTTGCGGGCTCGTCCACCACCGCCATCCTCGCGCCGGCCACGATCGACCTGCCACTCGCCGAACAGTCCGATCTGAGCAACACGCACGCCACCGGCCCGTGGACGGTGGCGTCGTGGACACCGAGCAAGGAGGTGATCCTGAAGCGTCGGGAGGACTACGCGTGGCCGCGCCCCGACGCGCAGCACACCGGCCCCGCGCACCTGGAGAAGATCACCGTCCAGCAGCTGACCGAGGACGAATTGCGGGTGGGCGCACTCGAATCCGGCCAGGCGCACATCATCCACTACCCGCAGCCGAGCGCCGAGGCGGGGCTGGCGAAGAAGGGGTTCACCGTGATCGACGCGTTCGGGCCCGGCAGCGTGTGGGGGCTGCACATCCGGATCACCGCGCCGCACGTCGACGATCTGAGGGTCCGCCAGGCGCTCACGCGGGCCGTCGACCGCCAGCAGATCGTGGACACGCTGTATCCCCCGAACTGGAAGGTGGCGCAGGGCCCGCTCAACCGCGCGACGCCGTGGGGCGTCGACCTCTCCGAGAAGTTCTCGTACGATCCCGATCTGGCGAACCGGCTGCTCGACGAGGCCGGCTGGACGGGGCGCGACAAGCACGGCTATCGCACCCGCGACGGGGAGACGCTGGAGTTACTCGAGTACCCGTCCGTGTTCATCACCACCTCGAAGTCCGACCTCACGTTGATCGCCCAGCAGTGGCAGCAGGTCGGGGTCAAGCTGACGCTCGAGAACGTCGACTACGACAACTACAACACGGTGACCGCACCGAACCTCACGCCACCCGTGCCGCTGTACGAGATCCACTGGGGTGCTGCCTATCCCACCTTCCTATGGCGATGGTGGGACACCGGCCAGGAGAACCAGTTCGACGCCCCGCCGGGTGGCCGGATGGACCAGCTGCTGACGCAGATCACCGGCGCCCGCACAGACCAGGAGGCATACGCCCTGGCGGCCGAGCTACAGGAGTTCGTCATCGACAACGCATATTTCATCCCGGTCCACGAATTCCCACAGAACTTCGCCGCCGCGGGGAACCTCGAGGGGATCGGCTACGACGGATACCCCCGCATCCAGCTCTACGACGCGTGGCTGGACGCCTGACCATGACCGCTCTCCTCGCCACCCGCCGCATCCGTGCCGCCCGGTCCGCCGGCGGCGCCCGCACGTCGTACGGTCGCCGCTACGTCCTGTCCCGCATCGGCCAGGCCGTCGTCGCGGCGGTGCTGGTCTACGTCCTGGTGTTCGTGATCGTCACCATCCTGCCCGGCGATCCCATCGAAGCCCGGCTGCGCAATCCCGAGGCCGGCTACACGGAGCAGCAGATCCAGGACCTGCTCGCCTACTACCACCTGAACCGCCCGGTGTGGTCGCAGCTGGGGTACGCGCTGCAGCGGCTGGTCTTCCACGCCGACTGGGGGCTGTCCCTCGATGCCGGGCGTCCCGTCTGGGCGGTGGTGCTGGCCGGCCTCCCGTCCACGCTCGAACTGGCGGCGGCGGCCTTCGTCATCGCGCTGGCGCTGGCGTTCGCGATATCGCTCGGCGCGTGCTACCTGCCGGCGCGATACGGCGGCGGACTGCTGCGGTCGTTCCCCTCGCTGTTCCTGTCGGCGCCGAACTTCCTCATCGGCCTGCTCGTGATCGCCGTGTTCTCGTTTCGGCTGCACTGGTTCTCGATCGTCGACTACAGCGCAGTGAGCGCGCTGATCTATCCCGCGGTCACCCTCGCGATACCGGTCTCCGCGCCGGTCGCACAGGTCTTCATCAGCGCGCTGGACGGCGCCCGGTACGAGCAGTACACGACGGTAGCGATCGCTAAGGGCATCGGTAGAAACACGCTGTTCGTGCGGCATTGGCTGCCCAACGCAGCGCTGCCCACCCTCACGATCGCAGCGATCATCGTCGGCGACCTGCTCGGCGGCTCGATCATCACCGAGGCCGTGTTCGGCCGGACGGGCCTGGGCACGGTGATCGAGACGGCCGCAACCGATCAGGACGTCCCCGTGCTGCAGGCGGTCGTGACCCTCGCGGCGCTGATCTTCCTCGCGATCAACCTGATCGTCGATCTGATCTATCCGGTGCTCGACCCACGCCTGCGACGAACGGCGGCGACGCGATGACCGTCCGAACCCGAGCCGGCCTGGTGCCCGCCGTCCCACGGATCCGGCTCGACGCACTCCGCGCGCGGAACGTGTACACCCTGCTGGCCGGGTCGATCGTCCTGGTGGTCGTCGCCTGGGCGGTCGCACCGGGTCTGTTCACCCACCAGAGCCCTTACGTGGGGATCACCCGCGACCAGTTCCAGGGCCCGTCGACGGCGCACCTGTTCGGCACCGACCAACTCGGCCGGGACGTCTTCGCACGCGTCGTCTACGGTACCCGAGCCGCCGTGCTCACCTCGCTCCTGGCCGTGGCGATCGGCCTGGTGGTCGGCAGCCTGATCGGCCTGATCGCGGGCTTCTTCGGCGAACTCGTCGACGCGGCCCTGGGGCGCCTGATCGACGTCCTGCTCGCGATCCCCGCGTTCCTGCTGGCCGTGATCGTGGTCGTCTCACTCGGCTTCGCCACCACCAACGCCGCGATCGCGGTCGGTGCGTCGTCGGTGGCGGTGTTCGCGAGACTGAGCCGGTCGGAGACGCTCCGAGTCGAGTCCCTCGCCTTCGTCGAATCCGCATACCTGGTGGGCGGCAACAAGATCCAGATCCTGTTTCAACACGTGCTGCCCAACACCTACCGCCCGGTCCTGGCGCTGGCGGTGCTTCAGTTCGGCATCGCGATCATCAACATCTCCGGCCTGGCGTTCCTCGGCTACGGGAGTCCGCCGCCCGCCTCGGACTGGGGGCTGCAGGTCGCGGACGGCAAGGCGTTCTTCTACAGCTTCCCGTGGCTCGTAGCCGCGCCCGGCGCCGTCATGGTGCTGACGGTGCTCTCGCTCAACCAACTCAGCAAGTCGATCGGTAGGAGGAAGTGACATGACCACCACAGTCGAGGAGGTCGACGCCGCGGGCGACGCCGGCGTCGCGCCGGCGCCGTTGCTCGCCGTACGTGACCTCGCGGTCACGTACCCCCGCGGACGCACGGCCACCGTCGGCGGCGTCGCCTTCACTGTCGAGCGCGGCGAGACCGTCGCTATCGTCGGCGAATCGGGCTCCGGGAAATCGACGGTGGTGAACGCGATCCTGAGGTTGCTCGGCGCTCACGCGACCGTCGAGGGGACAGTGGAGTTCGACGGCCACACGGTGTCCGGCCTGCCCGAGCGCGAGTTCCGCCGGCTGCGCGGGCGGCGGATCGGATACGTCCCCCAGGACCCGACATCGTCGCTGAACCCGGTGCGGCGCATCGACCGTCAGCTGTACGAGGCCTTCAAGACCTCCGGGCTGCCAGAGTATGCGCAGACCGGCACCTACCGGAGCAGGGGGCTGGCGCTCCTCACCTCGGTGGGCGTCGTCCACCCGGAACGAGTACTGGGCTCGTACCCGCACGAGCTGTCCGGCGGTCAGCTGCAGCGGGTCCTCATCGCGATCGCCATAGCGCAGTACCCCGACTTCATCGTCGCCGACGAGCCGACCTCCGCACTCGACGTCACCATCCAGCGCACGATCCTGGACCTGATCGACCGGCTCAAGGCGGAGAACGGTCTGTCGGTCCTGCTCGTCACACACGATCTGTCCCTCGCCGCCGAGCGCGCGGACCGGGTACTCGTGCTGGACCGGGGTGTCGTCGCCGAGTACGGGCCCGCCGAGGAGGTGCTGCGGCACCCGGCCGCCGACTACACCCGGGAGCTGATCGGGGACGTCCCGAGCCTGAACCCCGACAGATTCTCCGAGATCAAGGCGCGGCGGCGGGCAAGCGCCGGCAACGCCCCCGCGCTGGCCGTCAGCGAGGTACGCAAGACCTACGGGCGCGGCGACCGGCGCGCCGAGGCGCTCAAGGGGGTGTCGCTGTCCGTCGAGTCCGGCCGGACCCACGCGCTGGTCGGCGAGTCGGGGTCGGGCAAGTCCACCCTGGCGCGGATCATCCTGCGCCTGATCGAACCCGATTCGGGCCGGGTGTCGGTGGCGGGCGAGGACATCGCGCACCTCGGGCGCCGCGAGTTGCGCGCCGCGCGCCGCAACCTCCAGCTCGTATACCAGAACCCGTTCAACTCACTCGATCCGACGTACTCGGTGCAGCGTCTGGTGTCCGAGCCCCTGCGGCGCTACCGGATCGGCGACCGCCGCGAGCGCCGCGACCGCGTGGCCGAGCTACTGGGGCTGGTCGGCCTGGACGAGTCGTTCTCGAGGCGCAGCATCCGGGAGCTGTCCGGCGGCCAACGACAGCGGGTGGCGATCGCCCGCGCCCTCAGCCTGCACCCGAGCCTGCTGGTGCTCGACGAGCCGACTTCGGCGCTGGACGTGGTGGCGGCGGCCCAGATCCTGCAGGTGCTCTCCGATCTGCAGGTGAAGCTGGGCCTGAGTTACCTCTTCATCTCCCACGATCTGAGCGTGGTGCGGCAGTTCGCCGACACGGTGACGGTCCTGCAACTCGGCGACGTCCGGGAATCCGGCACCGTCGATGAGGTCTTCGACCACCCCCGCACCGACTACACCCGCGCCCTGATCGACTCCATCCCCAGGGCGATCCACGACACCCGAGCAGAGGCACGACAGCGATGACAGAGTCCACCACCCAGTCCCCGACCGTGTACCCGCCGGCCCTCGACTCCGCGGAGCTACGCGAGATCCTGGACTCGATCGCCGCCGACGCACGGGCGCGCCGTGACACCGGCGGCCGGCCCGAGGTGGCACTGGAGCTGGTGCGACGGCACCGCCTCGGAGCGGTGCGGGTGCCGGTCGCGCTGGGGGGCGCCGGCTACTCCAAGCGCCAGCTGTTCGAGCTGGTGATCCGCTTGGCAGAGGCCGATCCGGATGTGCCACACATCCTGCGGGTGCACTGGGGATTCGTCGAGGATCGACTCCGGTTGCGGCAGCGGGAGAACGGCCGCCCCTGGCTGGAGCAGATCACCGACGGCGTACTGTTCGGCGGCGCCAGTTCGGAGTTGAGCAACCACGCCGTGGGTAGCTACGCCTACGACACCACCGTGACCCCGACGACGGACGGATACGTGCTGCGCGGCCGGAAGTTCTACAGCACCGGCAGCCAGTACTCCGACTACCTCCGGATCGTCGCGGCGGACCCGGCCGGGAAGACGGTGAGCGTCCTCATCCCGGCCGATCGCACCGGCGTCGTCCACGCCGACGACTGGGACGGCATCGGGCAGCGCGAGACCGGCAGCGGGACGACGATCCTGGACGACGTGCGGGTGGACGCCGACGAGCTGATCACATGGGAGCACTGGGAGGACGACGCTCGCCCGCGGTCCGCCCAACCACAGCTGATACTGCATGCGATCGCCGCCGGCATCCTGCGCTCCGTGACCGCAGACGCCGCCGAGCAGCTGCGCACCCGACGCCGCACGTACGCCTTCGCCGCCGCGGACCGGCCGACCGCGGACCCGCAGCTGCTCGAGGTGGTCGGCCGGCTGTCGGCGGCCGCCTTCGTGGCCGAGGCGACGGTGCTCGCGGCCGCGGATGCCCAGGACCTGGCCGCCGCCCACGCCGTCGAACACGGGGCCGCCGATCCGGACCTCGAGCACGAGGCCTCGCTCCTCGCCGCGAAGACGAAGGTCGGGATCGAGCACCTCGCGCTCGAGGCGGCCGGCGAGCTGTACGCGGTCGGCGGCGCGTCTGCGACACGCGCGTCCGCGCATCTCGACCGGCACTGGCGGAATCTACGGACGTTGTTCTCCCACAACCCGACTCCGTACAAGGCGCGGGCGATCGGGGACCTGGAGGTGAACGGCACGCCGCTGCCGCGCGTGGGCTTCTTCTAACGGCGTGAGATCCGGCGCGCCGCTGCGAGCGCGGTCCCCGTTCTCCGGGGACCGCGCTCGCCGTCGACCGGAGCGGCTCAGGACGCCGCAGCCGCAGCGCCGGTCACCCCGACCGGGATGCCCAGTCGACCACGGAGGGTCCGCTCCGAGTACTCGCGGCGGAACAGGCCCCGCTCGCGCAGGATCGGCACCACGTGGTCGACGAAGACGTCGAGACCATCGGGGAAGCGGTCCGGCATCAGGTTGAAGCCGTCGGCCGCACCGGCGCGGAACCACCGCTCGATGGTGTCGGCGACCTGCTCCGGCGTCCCGGTCACCTTGCGGTGGCCGCCGGCACCCGCGAGGCGCCCCAGCAGCGCGCGTACCGTCGGCTTCTCCTCCTGCGCGAGGCGCACCACCGACTCGCGGAAGCCGAGCGACGCACCGAACCGCGCCGGGTCCGGTGGGTCCGCCAGAACCCGTTGCGGCAGTGGGCTGTCCACGTCGAGCTCGCCCGGCGCCACCCCCAGCAGCGTCTCGAGTCGCGACAGCGGGAAGCCGTCGGGCGCGGTGGCCTCCGTCTCCGCGTGGCGGCGGAGCGCCTCCTGCTCTGTGCTGCCGATCGTGGTGATCAGGCCGGGCAGGATCCGCACGTCCGCCGGATCGCGGCCCGCCGCCGCGGCGACGGCCTTCACGTGGTCGTAGTGCTCGACGCCGGCGCGCAGGCTCAGCTCGGCGGAGAAGACGGCGTTCGCCTCCCGCCCGGCGAGCTCCCGGCCCGCCGGGGAGCCGCCGGCCTGCACCAGCAGCGGATACCCCTGCGCCGACGCGCGAACCGGGAGTCGCCCGGTGACGTCGAAGAACTCGCCGTGGTGATCCACCGCGGGCCCCCCGAGCGCCGAACGCCACAGCCCCTGCACCACCTCGACGAACTCTCCCGCGCGCCGATACCGGGTATCCCGGTCCGGAAGCTCGGAGAGCCCGAAGTTCCCGGCGACGTCCGGGCTGTAGGTCGTGACCACGTTCCACGCCGCCCGCCCACCCGAGACGTAGTCGAGCGAGAGGAACCGGTACGCCAACTCCCACGGGTCGTTGAACGTCGACGACGCCGTGCCGATCAGGCCGAGGTTCTCCGTCGCCGCCGCCACCGCGGCGAGGATCAGAGTGGGTTCCAGGCTGCGCGACGGCTTGTAGCGCGGATCCTCACGCAGCCCCGGGCCGTCCGCGAGGAAGAACGCGTCGAGCGTCCCCCGCTCGGCGATCCGGCCGACGGTCTTGAAATACTCGATGTCGACGAACGCCAGCCCATCCAGGTCGTTGTGCCGCCAGGCGTCGTGGGTGATCCCGACGTCGAGGACGTTGACGTTCAGGATCACGTGTCGCTGCGCTTCAGTTGCCATGGGATGCCCCTGCCTTCCGAGTGTCTGCCGGCACGGTCGCCGTCTGGTCCGTGTGCGCCGCGGGGTCGCGGAAGACCCGCCGCCCGCCGGTGGGCGGCTCGACGGTGGACAGGCCGAGCCGAGCCCGCAGGGAGCGGCCGGAGGGCTCACCCGTCGCCGGGGCGTCCCGCACCAGGCGGCGCAGCGATTCCGGATCATTCACCCGGTGCAGCACGAAGCGGCCCTCCCCGGGGCGGACCACCACGTCCGCGACCGCGGCCAGCGCGGCACCGTCGGGCCCGTCGTTCCAGGCGAGCACCGGCGGCCAGATCTGCGGGCTCCACGGCACCTGGAACGGGCCGTCGACATCGAACGCACCGCGGTGGTCGATCGCGACGATCCGGTGCGATTCGGCGAACACGCCCGTGGCGCGATCGGCGACGATCGCGTCGACGGGGAAGCTGCGCCACAGCTCGCGCAGCACCCGGGCCGCGTCTGCGGCGGCCTCGTCGGGCGCGGCCCGGGTCCAGGGCGACCCGGGGCTCGCGTGCGGATCGCGGGGCACGAGGAGCACGCCCGCGCGGCCGCCGGACGCGTGGTCGATGGTGGCCAGCCGCCGGGCGAGGTTGTACGGATGGTCGCGCTGCGGCGAGGCGGCGACGATCAGGCCGAGGTCGACGGTGTGATGCGCCAGGGTGATCGCGGCGACCGTGGGGTCGATACCGTCGGCCGACACGTGCGGCCGTGCGTCGAAGACGAGGTCCGCGCCGAGGACCACCGCGTCCGCCACCGCCTCCAGTCGCTGCGCCGACCTGGGAAGTTCCGCCGCGTGCTGCGGCGCGAGGAGTTCGGCGAGTGCCGCCCTGGATATCACGACCAGGACCGGCGGTCGTTCGTTCGGGATAGTCATCCCCCGACAGTGCGGCCATATCGGCGCGCGAACAAGCAACCGCCGCTACATGATCTGTGAAGCTCCCGGCCACCTGAGCCACCGGGCCGCGGTAAGAAGATCTGAAGGAATCCCGTAGCGCCGGTGCCTGGTTCCGCTGCGCGGGACGGCGGAGAGTGTGTGGGGGCGTAGCCCCTGGGGCACATCGACACGCGAGGAGAGCACCACATGACTGAGACCGCACAGCAGCGGCGACTGGGCGCGAGCGGCCCCCTGGTATCACCGATCGGGCTGGGGTTCATGAGCTTTCGTACCGGCTCGGGGCCGGACGATCAGCGGCAGGCGACCGCTGTGGTCGACGCGGCGCTGGACTCCGGCATCACCTTCTTCGACACCGCCGACGTGTACGGCCCCGAGCACAGCGAGATCCTGCTCGGCCGCGCCATCCGGGGTCGTCGCGATCGGGTCGTGCTCGCCACCAAATTCGGCAACGCCCTCGACCGGGACTCGAATCCCGGTCACCGTCGGATCGACGGCCGCCCGGAGTACATCCGCACCGCCATCGAGGCGTCGCTGCGCCGGCTGGGCGTCGACCACGTCGACCTCTACTACCAGCATCGCGTGGACCCGACGGTGCCGATCGAGGACACCGTCGGCGCGCTCGCCGAGCTGGTGGCGGCGGGTAAGGTCCTGCACCTCGGCCTGTCCGAGCCCGGTCCGCAGACGATCCGCCGCGCGCACGCGGTGCACCCGATCGCCGCGATCCAGAGCGAGTGGTCGGTGTTCACCCGCGACATCGAGACCGATACCGTCCCCGTCGCGCGCGAGCTCGGCATCGCGCTGGTTCCGTACTCGCCCCTCGGGCGGGCCTGGCTCACCGGCGCGGTCCACTCCCGGGGCGACGTCAGCGGCCAGCGCACCGCGCATCCCCGCTTCGCCGAGGAGAACTTCGCCACCAACCACGCCCTCGCGGAGGAGGTCTCCGCCCTGGCCGCCGCACTCGGGGTCCGACCCTCGCAGGTCGCGCTCGCGTGGCTGCTGGGCCGGGGCGACGACGTGATCCCCATCCCCGGCACGCGACACCCGGAGTACGTGCGGGAGAACGCCGGCGCCGTCGGGATCCGGCTCACCGAGGACCAGCAGGAGCGGCTCGGCAAGCTCGCCGAGCAGGTCGCGGGTGAACGGTCGATCCGGCCCGAGAGCCTCGGCACGGAGGCGCCGCCGAAGGCCTGACAGCCGCCGGCCCGAGAATTCGAGACCGAAGCGATGCGTGCGCGATGCGCTGGTCAGGGTGTGCGACGGCATTACGCGGGGACGCTGCGCGAGTACTCCTGCGCCAGCGCGTCGACCGAGATCCCGAGGGCCGCGGCCAGGGCGACGACGGTGCCGAACGCCGGGGACGGCAGGCGGCCGGCCTCGATCTTGCGCAGCGTCTCCGGGGAGATCGCCGCCGCCCGCGCGACGTCGTCGAGCGACCGCTCGCCGCGAGTTCGCCGCAGCTCGCCGCCGAGGCGGCGGCCGGCCTCGATCTGCTCGTCGGTCAGGGGCTTGCGCACCATCATGCGATCCACCATACCCAGTCTGGTATAAAAATACCGTGATGGAGCTGAAGACCGCCGCCGAGATCGAGAAGATGCGCACCACCGGTGCTTTCATCGCCGAGCTGCTCGACGCTCTCACCTCGCGGGCGAAGGTGGGCGTCAACGTCCTCGACCTCGAGGACCACGCGCGCGGGATGATCGCGGCCCGCGGCGCCGAGTCGTGCTACTGGGACTACGCGCCGTCGTTCGGCAGCGGCCCGTTCCGCAACGTCACCTGCCTGTCGGTCAACGACGCCTGCCTGCACGGGCTTCCGCGCGATCACGTGCTCGCCGACAGCGACGTGCTGTCCGTGGACATCGCCGTGTCGATCGACGGATGGGTCGCCGACGCGGCGCGCACCGTCATCGTCGGCACCCCGCGGCCCGAGGACGCCCGGCTCATCGCGACCACCGAGGCCGCACTGGACGCGGCCATCGCCGCCGCGCGGCCCGGGAACCGGCTGGGCGACGTGTCGCACGCGATCGGCCGGGTCGCCGAGGCTGCGGGCTACACCGTGAACCTGCAGTTCGGGGGCCACGGCCTGGGCCACACGATGCACGAGGACCCGCACGTGCCGAACAACGGGCGGCCGGGCCGCGGGCTGAAGCTGGTGCCCGGCATGACCTTCGCGCTCGAGCCGTGGCTGTGCGCCACCACGGACAGGATCGTCTTCGACGACGACGGCTGGACCATCCGCTCCGCCGACGGCTCGCGCACCTCGCACAGCGAGCACACCGTCGCGATCACCGACGACGGTGCCCGGGTGCTCACGCTGCCCCGGTGACCGGAAACGACGACGATCTGTAGCGGGCGACCGGTGTCATATCTGTTTGGTAGTTATTAATTGGTAACTTGTCGGCATGGCTGAACGGATGAGCGGGACCGCACGGCGAGCCCAGGTGCGGGACATCGCAGCTCGGGAGTTCGCCGCACACGGGCTGCACGGGGCCTCGACCGAGGCGATAGCGAGAGAAGCGGGAATCACGCAGGCGTACGTCTTCCGGATGTTCGGAACGAAGAAGGCCCTGTTCCTAGAGCTGGTCCGAGGGGCGTTCGAACGACTCAGCGACGCGATGCGAGACGCGGGCGAAGGGAGATCCGGCCTGGAGGCGCTCTCGGCGATGGGTACCCGGTACTTCGACTCGCTTGCCGACCAGACCGGATTGCTGTTGCAGCTTCAGGGCTTCGCCGCATGCGGGGACCCGGAGGTCGGGGACGCGGTGCGCGCGTGCTTCGCACGGCTGTGGGACACGACCGAGGGCGGTACCGGGCTCGAGCCGCTGACCGTGAAGTCCTTCCTCGCGTTCGGGATGCTCCTCAACGCCACTGCCGCGATGGACGTCGAGCACGTCGATGCGGCGTGGGCCGATGGCGTCCGTACCCGGGTCCAGTCCGGATTGTTCGCGCACATCACCTCCGAGACGAACCGATGACCGCACGGTTCATTCCGCGACGCACGTCGGAACCCGCGCGACTCGCCGGTCGGCAGTGCGCAGCAGTCACTGGCCGCCGGCGCGGAGGATGCGGCTCGCGCGTAGCGCGTGGGGGGTCTCGTTCTGGAATTCCGCTGGTCCGTCGATGAAACCGTCGATGAGCTGCGCAGCGGAGTGGTCCTCGATCACCGTCAGCCCCAGTGCGCGGAGCTGCGCAGCGATGTCGGTCGGTGCGAAGTAGCTCAACCAGGGCTCACCGGCGGCGGCCACGCGGGCTTCGCGTTCCTGTAGCTGCTCACGCTCCTCGTCGTCCTCTGCCGGTTGCAGGTAGTCGAAGACCACCTCACTCGGCTGAGCCTGGGTGGCGATGTAGCTCAACGTCGTTCGCACGGCGACCGGGGTCAGATAGAACACCACGCCAAGCCAGACGAACACCGCCGGATCAGTGCGACTGAATCCGGCAGACGCTAATCCCGTTGCCAGAGTATCGGTTTCGAAATCCACGGGGACAAAGGTCAGTGACTGCGGGATCTCGATCCCGGACTCGGCGAGGCGATCACGTTTCCATGCCTGGGTGGCGGGATGGTCCACTTCGAAGACCCGCAGACCGGGGTGCGGATTGCGATAGGCGAAGGTGTCCAACCCCGCCCCTAGGATCACGACCTGCCGTACGCCCACAGCAGCAACCGCCGCTATCCGATCTTCGGCGAACCGTGCACGAGCGGCGAAGAACAGACGGCGCGGCCGATACGTGGCGCCGCTACCGGGTCGATCCTCGGTCGGCGCCGCCCGGTCGGCCAGCTCGTCGGTGGTGACACCGAGCAGCGATGCCACCACCGGGTCGGTGAGGATGCGAGGATCGTCGGCGACCTGGTGATACGCACGTCCGTATGCCGTCGCCAGCGCAGTGCGACTCGGTCCGCCGCGATCAAGGCGCCGTCCGTCGCTCATCATGCCAGGGATGCTACACGACACTAGTTAGTAACTAGTAACCAATAACTCAGATTGCCGGCGCCGCCGCGGCCCGCAGCGGCTATCCGCCGCGTGCAGGTCTGGGCGCCCGCGGCTCACGGGCCGGCAGGCCGCGCAGCAGAGCCTCGAGGAACAGGTCGAACCGGGGTTCCGCGGCCCCCAGCTGCAGCGGGTTCTCATGGCCGGCAAGCCAACCGACCATCGAGCTGATGAAGATGTACCAGCTCTGCTCCGCCAGCTCGTCGCCCACTCCCGCGTCGATGAACGCCGCGACCATCTCGCCCCGCATCCGCTCGAAGGCACCGGGTGTGTGGCGGTGCGGTCGCGACAGGTGGGTGGCATACCCCGGGGCCGCTAGGTATTGATCGTGCATCGCCCAGCCGACGGCGGCGAGCCAGCTCCGCCATCGCCGCGGGCTGCGGGTGCCGGCCGCGCCGAGGACCCGCTCGATCATCACCTCGTTGACCAGGTCGAAGAGCTCGTCGCGGTCACGGACCCACCAGTACAGGGCGCTGTGTGTGACGCCGAGCCGAGCCGCGAGGTCGCGCATCGTCAGCGCATCGAGGTTCTCGGCCGCGAACGCCGCATCGACGATGCGCTCGCGGCTGATCTGGGTGGGACGACCGCGCCCGCGCCTGACCCGCCCGTCGTCTGCCATGGCTGCGACTATACGAAGCTCTGGACACACATTTATTGACCATTGGATGATAAATACCTACGCTGCAGGAAGAGCATCGCTGCCGGCACATCCGCCGCAGCGGCCGACCCTGTGGAGGGCGAGATGACCGATGGGAACGTCGTCAACGGCACGGTGGAGGCCGGGTTCGACTCGGTACGTGAGGAATTCGCGGCGGCGGCCGCAAGCGAAGGGGTGGGCGGGCTGTCCGCCCAACTGGTTGCCTACCACCACGGTCGACCGGTCGTCGACTTGTGGTGCGGACCGGAGGTCACCGGCGATTCGCTGCTCGGTATCTACTCGGCCGGCAAGGGCGCGGCCCACCTGGTCGTCGCCACGCTGGTGCAGGACGGTGTGCTCGATCTCGATCAACGGGTGTGCCACTACTGGCCGGAGTTCGCCGTGCATGGCAAGGACGATCTATCGCTGCGCGAGCTCATGTCCCACCGCTCGGGGCTGGTCGGCGCCGACGGCGGATTCACCGTGGCGCAGCTCGCCGACGACCACGTCGTGGCGCAGCGGTTGGGCGCGCAGCGCCCGTACTGGCGGCCGGGTAGCACCTTCGGCTACCACGCACTGGTCATCGCCGCCCTCACCGGCGAGGTCGTGCGGCGTGCCACCGGGAAGACCATCGGCGAACACTTCACCGAGCGGATCCGGGTGCCGCACGGCGTCGACCTGTACTTCGGCCTGCCCGAAGACAAGGAGCACCTGTTCTTGTCCGCGGAGCCGCCGGTACAGACACCGGAGCGGCTCGCGGCGGCGACAGCCGCGCTGACCCCACCGAACAGCATCAACGGCATCGCCTTCAACCGCAACCACCCGGACAATCCGCCGGTGTGGCAGCTGCCGAACATCGCGGTGGTCCGGCGGATGGGCCCCGCGTCGTTCGGTGCGGTCGCGTCCGCGCGCGGCCTGGCGAGGATGTACGCGGTGGCCATCGGCGCCGTCTGCGGCGCCGCACCCCTGCTCACGCCCGACACCGCCGCGACATTCGGCCAGATCCAGTCGACGGGCCACGACATGGTCCTCCGCCAGCACAAGTCGTTCGCGGTGGGCTTCCACGCCACCTCCGAGGTGTATCCGGTGCTCGCGCAGGGCGCGTTCGGGCACAGCGGCGCGGGCGGTCAGCAGGCCTTCGCCGATCCACGCAACGGCCTCGCCTACGCGTACAGCCGCCGTCGGACGCCGCACCCAGCCGCCCCGGCGCCGGAGAACGACCGCATCATCGCCCGACTGGTGCAGAGCGCCCAGCGGTTCGACTAGACGTCGGCTGGGCGCGCCGTCCCGTAACGCGTTCTTCCGCTTGGGATTCCGCCTCTTCGCTCGATACCGTCGTCGTCGCAGTCCGCACACCATCTGCTTGTCAACAGCGTTAAGCATCACCGTTGACCAACAGTGTTGACATGCGCTGCGGACAAGCGTTGAATAATACCTATAGCGCATCGTTTTACGAGGGTCTCGCACGACGACGAGCGGCACGGGGCGCGGGCCGCGGCTGAGACTGCGCCCATATCCGGCCGGTCACCCGGTCCGGAGGTTCACATCGCAATCGTTCGACGGAGTTCGACGAAGGGGGTGCCTTCACACACTGACCGATCGAGGCCGCGTCCGCGATCATCATTCATTCTTCAACCAATCATGTACAGACACTGAAATGGAGTCACCATGATCGTCCTCGGAATAATACTCCTCATCGTCGGATTCGTGTTCAAGATAGCGATCGTCTGGACCATTGGGATCGTCGCCCTGATCATCGGTCTGGTCCTGCTGGCACTGGGCTCGTTCGGCCACGCCGTCGGCGGGCGCCGACACTACTACTGATCCCAGACCCCACCGCTGGATCCACTGCGTGCCGCCCACCGGACGACATCAGCGCACAGCAGAAGTTAGGAAATAGAAATGCGTTATGAAAACAGTCGTGGGATGGGCTACGGAGGCGGGGGGTATGGCCGCCGAGGCGGCTATGCGGGAAGGAATGTGATCGGGGTGATATCGGTACTGGTGCTCGCCTGGCTGATCATCGGCGCGATCGCCGCCGGCCAACGTGGATATTTCACACATGCCGCGCAGAACTGTGCCAGTAGTGCCACCACCGCGATGACAGTGATCGCGGGGCCGTTGAACTACATGGGCACCAACCCCAAGGTGGCGGGTTGCGATATCCCGCATCCCAGCATGCCGCAACCCAGCCGATAACGATCATCAGCAATCACCGGCGCCCGCTGTGACGCCGAAGATGCCTGCTCCAGACATGTCTAAGGAGCCATAATTGCTACCACTTCCATAATCCTCATCGTTGCGATCGCGGTGGTGGTGGTCGCCGCACTCATCGCCGACCCCGCGGTGACCCGACGCAGACGCGCAGAACACCACCGGGTCGAGGCCACCGAGATCCGCGAGCGGGCCGGCGGGCAAGCGCACCTGGTGGCGCGGCGCGAAGCCCTCGCCACCGAGACCGCAGCCCGGGCCCGGGCCGCCCCGGCACAAGCCGACGTGAGGGGCCGCGGAGGCGTCGGGCCTGGCCCACCGCGCAGCCGAACAACGTGGTCAGGCGGTCGCCTCGCGGACCGAGGTGAACCGCGAGTTCGCGCGGGCCGACACGATCGACCCCGACACCGAGTCGGCCGACGCATCCCGCCAGTAGCGGGACGGGCCGGTGTCGACACCGTACCGAGCTCCGACCTCGGCGCCCCGAGCTCACCCTTCGATCACCTAGTCACCGGACACCTGCGCACCATCGACTTCTCCCGCAGGCACGGCCGGCGGGAGAAGTCCGTCCGTCGACGTCTGTCGAGCGGCCTGTCCCACGACCCCTGCTCGCCGGACAGCGGCAACCAGTCGCCGTCACCGGGACGAGGGCCTTCATCCTGACCGCCTTCCCGACGCTCACCTGTATCGAGGTCGACCGGGCCCTCGGATCGACGGCCGGCCGCAACACAGTGGGTCAGCTGCGGCACGAGGGGACCGTCATCGGACTGCACACGGCGCGGCGATTCCTCTACCCGGCGTTCCAGTTCGACATACAGCGGCACCGGGTACGACCGGTGGTCGCCCGACGTCCAACGCCATGATCGACGCCGCACGCGACCTCTGGGGCGCTGCCTCGTGGTGGCTGACCGCACCTACCTCTGAGGCGCGTCGGACCGACGGGCCGGCGCTACGCACCGGCCTCGCCTACGCGTACAGCCGCTCGGCGCGGGTGGGGCGGCAGACCCACGCCGTCACGCCGCGGCCGATCCGCGCGATGACAACCGAATATGCCTCTCCCCCATCGAGTTTCAGTCGCCTACGCAGCACGTCCGGATCGATTGCGGCGCCCCGCGTGAGGATCTCGACGGTGCCGGCGCCGCGCGCCCGCAGCGCCGCGCGCAGCGCCTTCTCGGAGTACTTCAGCTCGTCGAGCACCGCGAAGCCGCGGACACCCGCCGGCACCGAGTCGCCGGACAGATAGGCGATCCGGGGGTCGAGCTGCCACAGGCCGTGCCGGAATCCGTAGTGCCGCACCAGGCCCGCGCGGATCACGGCACCGTCGGGCTCGATCAGGAACCGTCCGGCCGGGGCGACCGGCACGTCGTCGGGCTCTGCCGAGGTGATCTCGAAACCGTTGCCGCCCAGCACCGTCGCCCTACGCAGCCCGCACGCGGCGATCGGCCCCGCCCACAGGCACGCCTCGCGCACTCCCCCGTCGAGGGAGACCAACTCGACCTCGCCTCCGAAATCCACATCGCCGCAGCCGTTTCGATACAGCCTCTCGTAGTCGATGCCGGGTGCGGTCTTGACTGCCAGGGAGCGGCCGCGATAGGCGTCGAGCAAGGCGCTCAACGGCGGCAGCATCTGCTCGGGGTCGACGATGCGCCGTCCACCGGCCCGGCGGGCGGGGTCGGCGATCACGACCTCGGCGGTCGACGACGGGGCGAGAGCATCGGCCCGGAAGACCAACGCGCCCGGGCAGTTCCGGCCGGCGATCGCCGCCCGGATCGGGTCCAGGTCGCTGCCGAGGACCGCCGGGCAGCGGGCCAGCAGGGCGCGCAGCTCCGCTCCGACGGAGCAGGTCACGTCGTGCACCGACAGCCCCGCCAGGCGGTCCGCCCGGTGCATGGCGACGGCCGATGGGGTCGCCTGCTGCAGCGATTCCGAGTCCAGCAGCCAGGTCTCGGGGTCGTCGAGCTTGCCGACGGCGCGCCGCCGGGCCCGCACCAGTTCGACGGCCGCACGGGCGCCCTCGCCGTGCGCCCGGCGCAACGCAGCGACGTCTGCGAGCAGGGTCCGATCGGACAGGGAACGGGCGGCCGCATCGTGGGCCGCCCGCTGGCCCGCCGAGGATGTGAGGAACGCCAGGTCACCGGCGTCCATGCCCTACGCGGGCTTGGTGCCGGTGACGGCCAGGTTGTAGAAGAACCGGCGGGGCACGACGCGCCGCAGCACGTTCTCGTCGAGCGCCGAAAGCGTCTTCCAGCCGCCGTACGCGAATCCGGCCCAGCCGAAGCCGAGCTTGCCCTCGGGGACCGCGGCCTCGAAGGTGCGCACCGGCCAGCCGAGGAACGCCGCCGAGAACTCCTCGGTGGTCACCCTCGCGTCCACCGCGCCGGCGCGCCGGGCCATGGCCTCCATCCGGTCCGGGTCGAAGGTGTGGATGTCGACCACGGCCTCCAGCGCCGCCGCGCGCGACGACTCGTCCAGCTCGGCCTGCGGCCGGCGCCACTCCCGCAGGAACGGCAGGCGGGTGACGTTGGTGGTGATCTCCCACGTGATCCGCCCCAGCCACCGGGCGTAGAAGTCGCCCACGGTGGTGGGCTCGCCCGCGAAGACGAACCGGCCGCCCGGCTTGAGGACGCGCAGCACCTCGCGCAGGGACTGCTCCACATCGGGGATGTGGTGCAGCACCGCGTGCCCGACGACGAGGTCGAAGGTGTCGTCCTCGTACGGGATGGTCTCGGCGTCGGCCACGCGCCCGTCGACGTCGAGCCCGAGGCCCTCGCCGTTGCGCAGCGCCACCTTGACCATGCCCGGCGAGAGGTCGGTGACCGACCCCTTCTTGGCGATCCCGCCCTGCATGAGGTTCAGCAGGAAGAAGCCGGTGCCGCAGCCCAACTCCAGCGCGCGTTCGTACGGCTCCTCGTTATCGGCTCCTACGGCTCCCACGAACCGGTCGCGCGCGTACGTGATGCACCGCTCGTCGTAGCTGATGTGCCACTTGTCGTCGTAGGTCTCGGCCTCCCAGTCGTGGTAGAGGACCTGCGCGAGCTTGGTGTCCTGGTACGCCGCCGCGACCTCGTCCGCGCTCGCGTGCGGGTTGGGTGCCGGTTGTTCGTCGGTCATAGAGGCCAACCTTACCGCCCGGTGAACTTCGCCTTCCCGGGTCCGTTCTCGATGAACGAGGTCATGCCGATGACGCGGTCGTCGGTGGCGAAGAGACCCGCGAACAAGTGACGCTCGATCGCCAGTCCGTTCTCGAGGTCCACCTCGAGCCCTTGATCGATCGCCAGCTTGGCAGCACGGATCGCCTGCGACGCGCCGCCGGTGAACTTCTTCGCCCAGGTCAGCGCCGCGTAGTACACCTGGTCGGGCGCCACGACCTCGTCGACCAGCCCGATCGACAGGGCCTCCTCGGCGCCCACGAACCGGCCGGTGAACACGATGTCCTTGGCCTTCGCGGGGCCCACCAACCGCGCCAGGCGCTGGGTACCGCCGCCGCCCGGAATCACGCCGAGCAGCACCTCGGGGGTACCCACCTTCACGTTGTCCCCGGCGATCCGCCGGTCGCACGCGAGCGCGAGCTCGAGGCCGCCACCCAGTGCGTAGCCGGTGATCGCGGCCACCGTCGGCTTCTGGATCAGGGCGGGCGCGGCGATGCCGTACTGCAGTTCCTGGGCCGCACCGCTCATGTCCGCGTAGGACATGCCCTGCATCTCCTTGATGTCGGCGCCGGCGGCGAACACCTTCTCGCCGCCGTACACGATGACGGCCTTGATGTCGGCCCGCGAGTTCGCCTCACGCGACACCTCGACCAGCTCGGACTGCAGCTGCCGGTTGAGGGCGTTCATCGGCGGCCGGGCCAGCCGGATGGTGCCCACGCCGGGGTGCTCGTCGGAGGTCTCGAGGGTCACGAACTCATTCATGGCCGTCACGTTACCGGGCGTCCGGAGCGCCGCTCACCGCGTCGTGTCGGACGCGCGCGGCGATGTACTCGGCGCAGCCGGGGAATATCCGCTCGTCCTCGGACTGCCCGTCGGCGAGCTCGACCGGACCCGGGTCGGCCCCCTCGGCCGCCCACCCGAGCGCATCCTCGGCCGTCTCGAATCCGCACAGCGTGTGCAGCACGGAGAACGTCGGCGCCATCAACTCGTGGGCACCCGCCTCGTACGCGGCGATCGCGTCCGCGGGCCGCGCCCAGCGCGCCGCGACGGCCTCGGTGGTGCGCATGTCGGCCTCCTGGCCGGCGGGCAGCGCGATCAGGAAGAACATCGTGTCGTAGCGGCGGGTACGGCCCGGCGGAGTGATCCAGCGGGCCACCGGTACCAGGTGGTCGGTGTCGAGCCGCAGCCCCTCCGCGGCCAACAGGTCGGACAGCCGCAGCTCGTGGGCCTCCACCGCGGCCCGCTCCGCCTGATAACCCGACGCCCGGACCGGGCCGTCGGCCAGCAGCACCCCGCACTCCTCGAACGTCTCCCGCGCGGCCGTGACTCGCAGGTCACCGTCGTCGGCGGGGTCGAGGCCGCCCCCGGGGAACACCGTCATGCCGCCGGCGAAGGCCATGCCGCGCGAACGCCGGAGCAGGAACACCTCCAGCCCGTCCCGCCCGGTGCGCAGCAGGACGACGGTGGCCGCCGGCTTGATCGCGGGCGCGCCGGCACCGTCGCCACTCACTGCTGCAGCCTCCGTCGGCCGGGCCTGGCCGCACGGCGCGCGAAGTACCGCTTGCCCGACCGCTCGAGCACGATCCGCTGGCTGAACGTCTCGGACAGCGCCTCCGCGGTGAGCACGTCGCCGAGCAGGCCCTGGGTCACCACTTCGCCCTCCCGCAGCATCATCGCGTGGGTGAAGCCGGGCGGGATCTCCTCGACGTGGTGCGTGACCAGGACGATCGCGGGGGCGTCCGGGTCCTCGGCAAGAGTGCTCAGCCGTGCCACGAGCTCCTCCCGGCCGCCCAGGTCGAGACCGGCGGCCGGCTCGTCCAGCAGCATCAGCTCCGGATCGGTCATGAGCGCCCGGGAGATCAGCACCCGCTTGCGCTCGCCCTCCGAGAGAGTGCCGTAGCGGCGGTTGGCGAGGTGCTCCGCGCCCATCGACTCGAGCATGTCCACGGCACGCGCGATATCGATGTCGTCGTACTGCTCGCGCCACCGGCCGAGGACGGAGTAGCCCGCCGAGACGACGAGGTCGGTGACCAACTCCTCGTCGGGCACCCGGGTCGCGAGAGCGGCGGACGAGACACCGATGCGCGAGCGGAGCTCGGAGACGACGGCGCGTCCCATCACCTCGCCCAGGATGTGCGCGGTGCCGCTGCTGGGGAACACGTCGCCGGACGCCAGACGCATCAGCGAGGTCTTGCCGGCCCCGTTGGGACCGAGGATCACCCACCGCTCGTCGAGCTCGACCTTCCAGTCGACGGGACCCACCAGGTTCCGGCCGTCGCGTCGAAGCGTGACGGAATCGAAGTCGACCAATAGATCCGGATCGGGCGCAGCGGAATCGGGTTCGGACACGCTGTATATCCTGCCGCATGAGGCGCGCTCCGGACGGTAGGACCCAGGTGTCCGGCCCGCCGCACACCACGCGGCCCGGGAAGGCAGGATTAGGCACGTGTCCATCGACGAGAGCATTGCGACGCAGACGACGGCCAGCCGCGGATCGGCGGCGCCGCTCGGTGCCACACCCCGACCGGGCGGGGTGAACTTCGCGGTGCACGCCCCACGCGCGACCACGGTGTGGGTCTGCATCATCGACGATCCCGACGGGGAGGATCCCCGCGGCGCTGTCGAACGGCGAATCCCGTTGCCCTCGCTGACTTCCGGGATCCACCACGGCTTCGTGGCCGGGCTCGCGGCCGGCACCCGCTACTGCCTGCGCGCCGACGGACCGTGGGAACCGCGCCACGGCCTCCGATTCAACCCCTACAAGGCACTGATCGACCCCTACGCGCGGCGGATCGAGGGCCGGCAGGGCGACGCCGAGGCGCTGCTGCCGTACGCCGACGGCGACGCGTTCGGCGAGCCGTCGACGGTGGACTCGCTCGGCCACGTGCCGCTCTCGGTGGTCGCGGCCGGGCCCGAGGCGCCGCCCGAGCCCGGACCGGGTGTGCCGTGGGAGCGCACCGTCGTCTACGAGCTGCACGTCGGCAGCTTCACCGCGCGCCACCCCGGCGTACCGCCCGAGCATCGCGGCACCTACCTGGGGCTGGCCGCCGAGCCGGTGCTCGCCCACCTGCACCGGATCGGTGTGACCGCCGTCGAGTTGCTGCCGGTGCAGGCGTGCCTCACCGAGCCGGGCGTGCGCGCCCGGGGTATGCGCAACCACTGGGGCTACTCGACGGGCGCATATCTCGCCCCCGATCCCCGGTTCGCCGCCCGGCCGGGCGCCGAGATCGACGAGTTCGCGGCGATGGTGTCCGCGCTGCACTCGGCGGGCATCGAGGTGCTGATGGACGTCGTGTACAACCACACCGCCGAGTCGGGGGTCGACGGCCCGTCGCTGTCGCTGCGCGGCCTCGACGCCCCCGGCTACTACCTGCTCGACGGCGACGGTCGGGACATCGACTACACCGGCTGCGGCAACACGGTGGACTGTGCGTCACCCGCGGCGGTGCGCCTGGTGCTCGACAGCCTGCGCCACTGGGCGACCGAGTTCGCGGTGGACGGCTTCCGCTTCGACCTCGCGAGCGTGCTGGGCCGGGGCCGCATGGTGACCGGCACGCAGGGGCCCGTGATCCCGTTCGATCGCCGCGCGCCGCTGCTGTCGGCGATCGCCGCCGACCCCGTCCTGGGCGCGCGCAAGCTGATCGCCGAGCCGTGGGACGCCACCGGCGAGGGGTACCAGGTGGGCGGCTTCGGCGTCGCGTGGTCCGAGTGGAACGACCGCTACCGCGACACCGTCCGCGGCTTCTGGTCCGGGGCGGCGACCATCGGGGACCTCGCTTCCCGGGTCTCGGGCAGCCAGGACCTGTTCCAGCTGTCGGGACGGTCGCCGTTCGCGTCCGTCAACTTCGTCACCGCGCACGACGGGTTCACCGCCCGGGACGCCGTGAGCTACCTGCGCAAACACAACGAGGCCAACGGCGAACGCGGCCGCGACGGCACCGACAACAACCGCTCCGTCAACCACGGCTTCGAGGGCCGCACCACCGACCCCGTCATCGTCGGCGCGCGGCAGCGGCACGTGCGGGGCATGCTGGCCACGCTGCTGCTGTCCACGGGCACGCCCATGCTGCTGGCCGGTGACGAGCTGTATCACACGCAGTTCGGCAACAACAACGCCTACTGCGTACCCGAGGACGCCTCCGCCGCCGACGCCTTCGCGATCGACTGGGACAGCGCCGACGCCGCCCTCACGACCTTCGTCGCGCGCCTGACGGCGGTGCGGCGCAACGCGCCGGTGCTGCGGCAGCACGAGTTCTTCGACGGGCGGCTCACGGCCGACAACGAGCCCGACCTCGCCTGGTTCGACGCGGACGGCGGGGAGGTCCCACCCGACGAGTGGCAGGCCGGCGCGCAGGTGACGCTGCAGGCGTGGGTCGACGGCAGCGACGTCCGCTCCCCCAGCCACGACCCCGGCGTACCCGACGGGAACGCCCTCGTCGTCTGGCACTCGGGCGGGCCCGCCACCGTGGTACTCGGCGCGCCGGAGCAGTGCACCCACGGCTGGGAGCTGGTGCTGGATTCCGCGCAACCGACGGGCGCGCCCGCCGGCCCCACCACGTACGCCGCCCGCGCGACCATCGAGTTGGACGGTCCGACGGTGCTGGTGTTCCGCGAGCCCTGAGCGCGGCGCGGCGCAGCCTGCACGTTCAGCCGCTCACCAGCGGTGCGTCGGCTGACCGAATGTCCGGACGCTCACCGCAGGGTCTCGTAGGTCGGACCGTCGGTAAGCATCGGCACTGCTGGTAGGCGGCTGCACCGTCGGTAGGCGACCGACCCGGCCCTCGATCCGAGCTTCGCTAGTCGATCGGCACCCGCCGCAGGTGTCCGTCCTCGGCGTCGGCGGCCTCGATCTCGTCGCGGGTGATGCCGAGGAAGAACAGCACGGCGTCCAGATAGGGGTACGAGAGCGCCGCATCCGCGACCTCGCGCAACGCGGGTTTGGCGTTGAAGGCGATGCCCAGCCCGGCGGTCGAGAGCATGTCGATGTCGTTGGCACCGTCGCCGACCGCCACCGTCAGCTCCAGCGGGACAGCGGCGGCGGCGGCGAACTCACGCAGTGCACGGGCCTTGGCGGCCCGGTCGACCACGTCGCCCACGACGTGGCCCGTAAGGCGGCCGTCGGCCACCTCGAGCCGGTTGGCCCGCACGAAGTCGAGCTCGAGCTCGGCCGCAAGCGGCTCGATCACCGCGGTGAAGCCGCCGGACACGACACCGCAGCGGTAGCCGAGGCGCTTGAGCGTGCGGATCGTGGTGCGCGCCCCGGGGGTCAGCTGGAGATTCGCGGCCACCTCGTCGATGACGGTGGCGGGCAGCCCGGCCAGCGCCGCGACCCGGCGGTGCAGTGATTCGGTGAAGTCGATCTCGCCCCGCATCGCGGCCGCAGTGACAGCGGCGACCTCGGCCTCCCGGCCGGCGTGCGCGGCCAGCATCTCGATCACCTCGCCCTGCACCAGGGTGGAGTCGACGTCGAACACGACGAGCCGCTTCGAGCGGCGCGCGATGCCGGCCCGGCCGACGGCGATGTCGACGCCCTGCGCCTTGCCGACGGCGGCGAGCTCGGACCGGAGCCGAGAGTCGTCGGCGGCGCCGTCGGCCGGGACGGTGACCAGCAGCTCCAGGCCGGTCACGGGGTAGTCGGCGATGCCGGCGATCGACTCGATGTTCACCCTGCCCGCGGCCAGCGCGGACGCGACGGCCGACAGCGCGCGGGCGGTGATGGGCGCGCCGAGCACGACAACGGCGTGGGTCGGCGCCGCCGGCCGGGTCGGCGGCTCGGCGGTGATCTCGACGGCCACGTTCATCCCGACCGAGGTCATGGCCTGCTCGACCAGCTCCTGCACGTGCTCGGGGTCGCCGTGCGCGTCGGCGAGCACGCCGAGGGTCAACTGGCCGCGGATCACGACCTGCTCGACGTCGAGGATGCTGAGGTCGTTCTTCGCCAGGACGCCGAACAGGACCGAGCTGACGCCCGGGCGGTCGTCACCGGTCACGGTGATCAGGATCGTTGCCACGGGGCACAAGCCTAAGCGGGCTGCGGGCACCGGGTGCACGCGCCCCGCCAGCGTCGCTGCCCCATGCCAGGGCTGCGGCGCGAAGCCGCAGCGCGGCTCCGGAGAACGCCGACAGCGGCGCCTCCCGGGTGGGAGACGCCGCCGTCGACGGGGTCTGTCGCGGGTGCGCTAGTGCTTCGCACCCTCGGGCTTGTTATGGCCCGGCCCGACGTGCAACTCGTCGCGCATCCGCTCGATCATGTGCGGATAGTGCAGCTCGAACGCGGGGCGCTCGGAGCGGATGCGGGGCAGCTCGGTGAAGTTGTGGCGCGGCGGCGGGCAGCTGGTGGCCCACTCGAGGCTGTTGCCGAAGCCCCACGGGTCGTCGACCGTGACGACCTCGCCGAACCGGTAGCTGCGGAAGACGTTCCAGATGAACGGCAGCGTCGAGGCGCCGAGGATGAACGCGCCGACCGTCGAGATCCGGTTGAGGTCGGTGAAGCCGTCCGATGCGAGGTAGTCGGCGTAGCGACGGGGCATGCCCATCGCGCCCAACCAGTGCTGCACGAGGAACGTCATGTGGAAGCCGACGAACGTCAGCCAGAAGTGCCACTTGCCGAGCTTCTCGTCCATCATGCGGCCGGTCATCTTGGGGAACCAGAAATAGATACCGGCGTAGGTGGCGAACACGATGGTGCCGAACAGCACGTAGTGGAAGTGCGCGACCACGAAGTAGGTGTCAGACACCGCGAAGTCGATCGGGGGCGAGGCCAGGAGCACGCCGGTGAGGCCACCGAAGAGGAACGTCACGATGAAGCCGATGGAGAACAGCATCGGTGTCTCGAACGTTATGTGACCTCGCCACATGGTGCCGATCCAGTTGAAGAACTTCACACCCGTGGGCACGGCTATCAGGAATGTCATGAAGCTGAAGAACGGCAGCAGGACCGCGCCCGTGGCGTACATGTGATGCGCCCACACCGCGACCGAGAGCGCCGCGATGCCCAGGGTGGCGTACACCAGGCCGTTGTAGCCGAAGACGGGCTTACGGCTGAACACCGGGAAGATCTCGGACACGATCCCGAAGAACGGTAGCGCGATGATGTACACCTCTGGATGACCGAAGAACCAGAAGAGGTGCTGCCACAAGATCACGCCGCCGTTGGCCGGGTCGTATATGTGGGCACCGAACGCGCGGTCGACCTCCAGCCCCATCAGGGCGGCGGTCAGCAGCGGGAAGGCCAGCAGGATCAGGATCGAGGTCACCAGGATGTTCCAGGTGAAGATCGGCATCCGGAACATCGTCATACCGGGGGCCCGCATGCAGATCACGGTGGTCACCATGTTGACAGCGCCGAGGATGGTGCCGAGACCACCGACACCCAGGCCGAGGATCCACAGGTCGGCGCCCGGGCCGGGCGAGTGCAGTGCGTCGGTGAGCGGCGTGTACGCCGTCCAGCCGAAGTCGGCGGCACCACCCGGGGTGATGAAGCCGGAGATCGCGATGCACGCGCCGAACACGAACAGCCAGTAGCCGAAGGCGTTGAGACGCGGGAACGCGACGTCGGGGGCACCGATCTGCAGGGGCAGCACGAAGTTCGCGAAGCCGATCACGATCGGGGTCGCGTACAGCAGCAGCATCACGGTGCCGTGCATCGTGAACAGCTGATTGAACTGCTCCGTCGAGAGGAACTGCAGGCCCGGCTCGGCGAGCTCGGCGCGCATGAGCAGCGCCATAAGGCCGCCGATCAGGAAGAAGCCGAAGCACGTGACGATGTACATGATGCCCAGCGTCTTGTGATCGGTCGTCGTGACCAGCTTGTAGATGAACGACCCCTTGGGCCCCGTCCGCTGCGGGTACGGACGCTCGGCAGTCAACTGGACTGCCGGACGATTCGCTTGCGCGGTCACTGATTCCTCCTGCCGTGTGGCCGGTCGGCCTGCCGTCGACGACGCGCAGGCCAGTGGCCCGTTCTCCAACCCTCAGGTCTGAAGCGAACGATCCGCTCCTGGATGAGGATAAACCCTCGACCCGACAGATGTCCGCGTGGTCCTACGTTGCGTCGTAATCACTTGCGGCTTCCGTCGGAGACATCGTGTGCCACTCCCGTCGGCGACACTGTGCGAACCCCGACATCGACCGTGACTGCTAGCGTGACCCATCGGCCGCAGGGGCAGTGCAGGTGAGTGGGTCGGGCAGTGAGGAGTCGGGTCGTGGGTAGTCACACCGAGGCAGCGCGCGGCCGCCTCTGGACGGCGACGGCGGCACTGGCGACCGCGGCCACGGTGGCGGCGACGGTGACCGCATGTGGCGGCGACGCACCGATCGAGCGCCCGATGTCGTCCGTCGTGACCACGACGACGCGCATCGCCTCCGCCGACATCATCGGCCTGGACCGTGACCCCGATGCCGCGTGCGCGGCCCCCACCCACTCGACCGCGGCGCCCGCCCGGATCATCGTGGCCGACCCGGACCTGCTCGATGCACTGTGCGCGCTGGGCCTGCAGGAGCGCGTCGTCGCGGTCGCGGGCGCGTCACCGTCGTACCTGGGGTCGAAGCTGGCCGCCGTACCGCAGACCACGGGCCCGGCGCGGCCGACCGATCTCGTCCTCGGCACCGCCGGGAGCCGGGCTTGGAACACCCGGCTGGGCCACGCGACCGTGGTGGCCTCCCCGACCGCCGACTGGCGCGTGTCGCTGACCGCGGTGGCCGACGCCGTCCACCTGCCCGCGCAGGGCCGCGCGGTGCTCACCTCCTACGACCAGTCGGTCACGTCCACCGCGACGTCGATCGACGCCGCACACAACACGGTGTCGCTGGTCCGCTTCGACGCCGACTCCAAGGCCTATGCAGAGGGCACCGCCCCGCTGTGCGCGCACGTGCTCGCCGACCTCGGGGTGCTCCGCCCCGCCGCGCAGAACACCCCCACGCCCGTCCGGCTGGCGGGGGACGACTTCTCGGCCGCCGACGGTGACCTCATATACGCGAGCTACGAGGGAACCGCCGGCCAGGCGTACGGAGCGGCGGTCATGGAGTCGAAGCCGTGGCTGGACCTGCGCGCCGTGAGCGCCAAGCGTCAACTCCTGGTGGACGACTCGGTCTGGTACTCGGCGGGCGGTCCGATCGCGGCCGGCGACGTGCTGCACGACGTCTCGGAGAGCATCCGGTCGAGCTCGTAGCCGGCCGCCGCCGTGAGACGTCTCACAGCCGACTCGAACTTACTCAGCAGTCACGTCGGCGACATAAACCTTCCTTCGTGCTTGTTTCTAGTGATAGGCTGACGGCAATTGAATCTCACGCAGCGGCCCTACCTGCACAGAAGATCGACATCGGGGACGCGGCGAGACCACACAGATTGCACGCACGAGAGGAAAGTCTCTGATGGCTCTCATGAACATCACCAAGCGGCCGCTGACCCACATGGGGCGGATGCGCGGGCGGTCGTTCCCCGGCCAGCACGAGTACGAGCAGACCCTGTACGACCTCTCCGAGGCGTCGGTGCACCGCAACTTCGACCCCTACATCGACATCGACTGGGACTCCCCCGAGCTGGCCGTCGTCCCGGACGACGCGCGCTGGGTGTGTAACGACCGCTTCGACCCGATCGGGCGCAACGAGTGGTACCAGGCACAGCCGCTGGAGAAGCAGATCGCCATCGGGATGTGGCGCCAGGCGAACGTGGCCAAGGTCGGGCTCCAGTTCGAGTCGATCCTGATCCGCGGCATCATGCAGTACACCGCAGCCCAGCCGAACGACTCCATCGAGTTCCGCTACGCGACCCACGAGGCCAAGGAGGAGTGCAACCACACCCTCATGTTCCAGGAGTTCGTCAACCGGACGGGCATGGACGTCCCCGGCGGTCCGTGGTGGTTCCGCCGCCTGTCCCCGATCATCCCGCTGTTCTCCACCATCGCGCCGTTGATCTTCTACATGGGCGTGCTGGCCGGCGAGGAGCCGATCGACCACCTGCAGAAGCAGTTCCTGCGCTCGGGCGACACGCAGCACCCCGCCATGACCCGGATCATGCAGATCCACGTCGCCGAGGAGGCGCGACACATCTCCTTCGCGCACCAGCTGCTCGAGCGCCGCATCCCCACCCGCGGCAAGTTCCCGCAGTTCCTGCTGTCGCTGGCCATGCCGATCGTCATGCGCGTCCTGCTGGGCGCGATCATGGTCCCGCCGCGCGAGTTCTGGGAGACCTTCGACATCCCCCGGTCGGTCAAGAAGGACATCTTCTGGCGCTCCCCCGAGTCCAAGGCGGCCCGGGTGGAGACCTTCGGCGACGTTCGGATGCTGGCCGAGCGTTGCGACCTGATGAACCCCTTCTCGCGGGTACTCTGGCGGGTGCTCGGCATCTCGGGCCGCAGCTCGCGGTTCCGCAGTGAGCCGTCCTACTCGGCGCAATAGGTCAGCCCGCTCGACACGTCCTTCGTCCCGGCCCGGCCGGACCCGCATCGGCGGGGCCGACCGGGCCGAGTGCTATCACTGGAAGAGCCCATGCCTCACGTCATCACACAGTCCTGTTGCAGCGATGCGTCCTGCACGTTCGCCTGCCCGGTCAACTGCATCCACCCGACGCCGGACGAGCCCGGCTTCGCCACGGCGGAGATGCTCTACGTCGACCCGACCTCGTGCGTCGATTGCGGTGCGTGCGTGACCGCGTGCCCCGTCGAGGCGATCGGCCCGGCACACCGCCTCCCCGAGGAGCACCGGGTCTACATCGAGATCAACCGGGTGCTGTCCGCGGCCGACCCCGCCAACGCAGAGCTCACGAACCCCGATCCCGGCAGCCGCTCCCGGCCGCCGATGGCGCACGCCGTGCCGCCCAAGCGGCTGCGGGTGGCCGACGGTGACGAGGTGAGCGTCGGCATCGTCGGATCCGGCCCGGCCGCGATGTACGCCGCGGACGAGCTGCTGCGCTACGGCAACGTCACCGTCGACGTCTACGAGAAGCTGTCGGTGCCCTACGGCCTCGCCCGCTTCGGCGTCGCCCCGGACCACACGCGCACCCGTAAGGTGGCCGAGCTGTTCGACGTGGTCTCGAAGGACCCGCGCTTCCGGCTCCACCTGAACACCGCGGTGGGCACCGACGTCACCGTCGAGCAGCTGCGCGAGCGGCACGACGCGGTGCTGGTCGCGGCCGGCGCCAGTGCGGACCGCAAGATGGGGATCCCCGGCGAGGATCTGCCCGGCGTCGGCAGCGCCACCGACTTCGTGGCCTGGTACAACGGGCGCCCCGACCATTCCGGCGACGAGTTCGACCTGTCCCACAAGCGCGTCGTGATCGTCGGCAACGGCAATGTCGCGCTCGATGCCGCGCGGATCCTCACCGCCAGCCGGGACGAGTTGGTCGGCAAGGACATGTCGCAGTCCGCCCTGGCCCGGCTCCGCGAGTCGGAGGTCGAGGAGGTGGTGATCGTGGCCCGCCGCGGCCCCGAGTACTCCGCCTTCACGCTGCCCGAGATCCTCGGGCTGACGGAGGAGCGCACCGTCACCGTCGAACCCGACCCAGAGGTGGCCGAGTCGCTGGCCGCCGGGTCCGACTCCCCACTCACGTCCCACAAGCTGACGCTGCTCGAGTCGCTGCCCACCACACCGCAGTCGGCGGGTCCCGGCCCGGCGGTCCGCCTGCGCTACCTCACCACCCCCGTGGCGATCGACGCCGACGGTGACGGGCTGGTCCTGCGCGCCCGGCACACGACCACCGGCGAGGACATCGAGATCCCGACCGGGCTGGTGCTGACCTCGGTCGGCTACAAGGGCCGGCCGGTGCCGGGCCTGCCGTTCGACGAGCAGCGCGGGGTGCTGCCCAACAAGAGCGGGCGGGTGGTGGGCGACGACGGTGCGCCACTGCCCGGCGTGTACGTGACCGGCTGGATCAAGCGCGGCCCGAACGGCTTCATCGGCACCAACAAGACCGACTCGCAGGAGACCGTGGCGGCGATCGCCGCCGACGTGGCGCTGGGGATCGTGCGCTCGCGTCCCGCGCCGGCGCATCGCGGCGGCCGGCTCGCCCGACTGTTGCGGGGCTGATCGGCCGCGCCGCGGATTAGGCTCGGCGCATGGGAGCCGAACACGGCGAGCCGGTCGAACTCACGGTGGGCACTCGTACGGTGCGGGTGAGCAGCCCCGAGCGGGTGTACTTCCCCGCGGTCGGCGCGACGAAGCTCGACGTGGCGCGCTATTACGAGGCCGTGGGCGACGGGATCGTGCGAGCGCTCCGCGAGCGCCCGACGATGCTGCACCGCTACCCGAAGGGCGTCACCGGGCCCAAGGTGCACCAGAAGCGGATCCCCGCGGGCGCGCCGGACTGGCTGGAGACGGTCGAGATCTACTTCCCGCGGTACGGGCGCACCGCCGACGAGGTGGTGGTGACCGAGCTCGCGACGGTGATCTGGGCGGCGCAGATGTCCACCGTGGAGTTCCACCCGTGGAACTCGCGGCGGGCCGACACCGAGCGCCCGGACGAGTGGCGGATCGACCTCGACCCGATGCCGGACTGCCCGTGGACCCGCGTGCAGCAGGTGGCCCAGGTCAGCCGAGAGGTATTGGTGGACCTGGGGATCCGCGGTTTCCCGAAGACCTCGGGTGGCGACGGGCTGCACGTGTACGTGCGGATAGAGCCGCGCTGGGGGTTCGGCGAGGTGCGCCGTGCCGCTCTCGCCTTCGCGCGCGAGGTGCAGCGGCGCGCGCCCGACGACGTGACGACGGCGTGGTGGCGCAAGGACCGCGACCCGTCGGCCGTGTTCGTGGACTTCAACCAGAACACCCGCGACCACACCATCGCGTGCGCCTACTCGCTGCGCGGTACCGAGCAGGCCACCGTGTCGGCGCCGTTGGCGTGGGACGAGGTGCCCGACGCCCACCCGCTGGACTTCACTATCTTGACTGTGCCGCAACGGTTCTCGGAGATCGGCGACCCGGCGGCCGCGATCGACGACGTGTACTACTCACTCGAGGAGTTGCTGGAGTGGGCCGACCGGGACGGGTTACCGGCCGCCGATTAGCGCACCGCCAGCCCACGCCGGTTCGAGCCGGACGGCTCCGCAAATCGACTCCGGTACCGTAGCGAGGGCTCTATGCGAGCCCGCGCCGGTGTCCGGGTCGTTCTGCAGAGCAGCCGCGCAGCGGGGATCGGCGAACCCATCGGATCAGCACGAGCCGAACCGTGTGCCGACGTGGCGGCGCAGCACACCATGAACCCATGACCGTCACCGACGAACTGCTCGCCAACAACGCCGCATACGCCACACACTTCCGAGGCCCGCTCCCCCTGCCGCCGTCCAAGCACGTCGCCGTGCTCGCGTGCATGGACGCCCGCCTCGACGTCTACCGCGTGCTGGGCCTGAACGAAGGTGAGGCACACGTGATCCGCAATGCGGGTGGCGTGGTCACCGAGGACGAGATCCGGTCGCTCGCGATCAGCCAGCGGCTGCTCGGCACCACCGAGATCATCCTCATCCATCACACCGACTGCGGCATGCTGACGTTCACCGACGACGCCTTCAAGGCCGACATCCTCGCAGACACCGGCGTGAAGCCGGCCTGGGCCGCGGAGGCCTTCGACGATATCGAGGCCGACGTGCGCCAGTCACTCCGCCGGATCGAGTCGAGCCGCTTCATCACCGCGACCACGTCGCTGCGCGGCTTCGTCTTCGACGTCGCGACGGGTCGGCTGAGCGAGGTGACCGCCTAGAAGTCCCAGTCCTCGTCCTCGGTGTTGACGGCCTTGCCGATCACGTAGCTCGAGCCCGAGCCCGAGAAGAAGTCGTGGTTCTCGTCGGCGTTCGGAGACAGCGCCGACAGGATCGCAGGGTTCACATCGGTCTCGTCCTTGGGGAACATCGCCTCGTAGCCCAGGTTCATCAGGGCCTTGTTGGCGTTGTACCGCAGGAACTTCTTGACGTCCTCGGACAGACCGACCTCGTCGTACAGTGCCTCGGTGTAGTCGGTCTCGTTGTCGTACAGCTCGAACAGCAGCTCGAAGGTGTAGTCCTTGAGCTCCTGGCGGCGCTGCGCCGGCTGGGTCTCGAGACCGCGCTGGTACTTGTAGCCGATGTAGTAGCCGTGCACCGCCTCGTCGCGGATGATCAGGCGGATCATGTCGGCGGTGTTGGTCAGCTTGGCGCGGCTGGACCAGTACATCGGCAGGTAGAAGCCGCTGTAGAAGAGGAACGACTCGAGCAGCGTCGAAGCCACCTTGCGCTTGAGCGGGTCGTCGCCGCGGTAGTAGTCCATGACGATCCGCGCCTTGCGCTGTAGGTGCTCGTTCTCCTCCGACCAGCGGAAGGCGTCGTCGATCTCGCGGGTGCTGCATAGGGTCGAGAAGATCGAGCTGTAGCTCTTGGCGTGTACGGACTCCATGAACGCGATGTTGGTGAGCACCGCCTCCTCGTGCGCCGTGGTCGCGTCGGGGATCAGGCTGACGGCACCCACCGTGCCCTGGATCGTGTCCAGCAGCGTCAGGCCGGTGAAGACCCGCATCGTCAGCTGCTTCTCGTAGCCGGTGAGCGTGCCCCACGACGGGATGTCGTTGGACACCGGCACCTTCTCCGGCAGCCAGAAGTTGCCGGTGAGCCGATCCCAGACCTCCGCGTCCTTCTCGTCCGGGACGCGATTCCAGTTGATCGCCGAGACCCGGCTGACCAGCTTGATCGGCGCGCCGTCGGCCGGGCTGTGGGCGGTGGATTCGGTCATGACACCTCGATCTGAAGCAAGACGAATTCGGCCTCACCGACACTACCCGTTGGGGCACCGCATCCCGCTAACCCCAGGATGTGGTGTCGAGCGCGTGTTGGGCGTGTCGCCGTCGCGTGTCGCCGCGCCTACGTGACGCGGATCGCCTCGATCAGGGCCTCCGGGACCTCCGCGTCGCCGTGCACCGCGAGCGCGGCGAGCGGCACCCGCCGCCACACCGCGAGCACCAGATCGGAGGCGGTTCCGCGGACCGCGGCGTCGCCCTTCGCGTGTCCCCGCGACACGGCGATCCCGTCCCGATGCAGCTCGAACAGCCATTCCGCGTCCGGGACATCGGTGCCGTGCAGGTGGACCGTGCGCCCGATCACCTCGTCCGGCAGTCCGGCGCTGCGCGCGAGGAAGCGGGGCACGAACACCTGTGTCCACTCCTCCACGCCGTCGACGGCGAGCGCGGCCGGCACCGGAGCGGCGCCGGCAGGGGTGGCGTTCTGCAGGTCCCATCGGTGCACGGCCGCCTCATGGGCCTGGCGCCGGAACCAGAACGCGGCGGTGGTCCGCCCGGCGAACCCCCGCGCGGGCGCGTCGGGGTCCTGCGCCCGCAGCGTCGCCAGCAGTTCGTCGAGGCGCGCGCGGTACCAGCCGGTGACGGCGGCACCGTCGGGCACGTCCGAGGCGTCCATCGCGAACCGCTCCCGCGAATCGGGTCCGGCGGCGATGAACGTTGCGGCCCAACGGTGTACCGCGCCCAGGTGGACGATCAGGTCGCGCACCGTCCAACCCGGGGTGGTGGGGACATCCAGCTCGAGGTGGTCGGGATCGGTGGCGGCGACCAGCGCGCCGTCGGCCTCGAGGGAGGCCAGCCACTCCTGCGGGGTCATGCCCGCGAGCGTAGTCGCGATGCGGCATGCTGGAGGCGATGACCGAACTGCCGATGTTTCCGCTGGGTGCCACGCTGCTACCCGGGGAGTCGCTGCCGCTGCGGGTGTTCGAGCCGCGGTATCAGGCACTGGTACAACGATGCCTCGCGACCGACCGGCGGTTCGGCGTGGTGCTGATCGAGCGCGGCAGCGAGGTCGGCGGCGGCGACGTCCGCAGCGATGTGGGCACCGTCGCCGAGATCGTCGATCACGCCGCCACCGGGGCGGGCCGTTACTCCCTGGAGTGCCGCGGCGTGGCCCGGATCCGCATCGCCGCTTGGCTTCCCGACGACCCGTATCCCCGGGCCGACGTCGAGCCCTGGCCGGACGCCGGCGTCGACGGTGACTGGCGCGCCGCGCGCGACGGTGTGATCGAGGCCCGCGAGCGGCTCCTCGACCTGTGGCGTGAACTCGCGAAGCGCGCCGGCCGGCGGGCGACGCCGCCGCCACCGCTCGCGCTGCCCGACGACCCGTCGGAGTGTTCCTTCACCCTCGCCACCGCGCTGCCCCTGTCCGAGGCCGACCGCTATCGCGCACTCGGCGCAGCGGGTCCGGTCGAGCGCGCGGGGGTGCTGACGGACGCCGCGGAGGACGTCGCCGCCGCCCTCCGATTCCGCCTGCAGTAGCGCCATCCGACCAGTCGCGGGAGACCGCCTTGAAGGACGAGAAGTTGAAAGACGAGAACATCAACCACGCATTCCTCGACGGAGTGCTCGACGGCAGCCACGAGGATGTCTACTACCACTTCGGCGTGGCGTCCTCGGACCCGATCCTGCGCGGTCTCCGCGACGTGCAGGCCATCGTCACGGCCGGTTCCGCGGGACGCATCGTGGAGTTCGCCGACCGGTGGAGCCGGCTCAACGGCGGGTCGGAGATCGTGGCGTTCCCGAAGGAGGACCGGTTCGTCACGCGCTACACCGCGGGGGTGCTGTTCGCGTCCCACGGGATGGGGATGCCCAGCGCATCGATCGCGTTCCAGGAGCTCATGCGCATGCTGTTCCTCCTCAAGCGCGGCGATCTCGACGCGATGGACGAGGTGTTCTGGTGTCGCGTCGGCACCAGTGGTGGCGTGGGGCTGCCCGCCGGCACCGTCGTGGTGTCCTCCGAGGGGTTGATGGCGGACCTGAAGCCGTATCGACTGCTGCGCGGCGGCGACGGCGAGTACTGGTTCGACGGGCACTTCCCCACCGCCACGTCCGACGCGATCATCGCCGCCAATGCGGGCATCGACGGCCTCAGCGTCGTGTCCGGCAGGACCGTCGCAGGCAACGACTTCTTCCTCGAGCAGTTCCGGCTCGACGGTGCCGTATGCCTCGAGACGGCGGAGACCAAGAACGCGTGGCTCGCGTGGCTCGACGCGAACGGAGTCCGCAACATCGAGATGGAGGGGGCGATGATCGCCGGATACCTCAACCACTGGGGCTTTCCCCGGTTCGCGATGATCTGCTGCACTCTGCTGAACCGCCTCGAGGGCGATCAGGTGACGGCCACCTCGGAGCAGCTCGACAAGTTCAGTGCGGACTCGGGCGTGGCGCTGTTCAACTACCTCCGGGCACACCTGCTCGGCGCGTGACGGGTCGGCGGCCCGGCACTGCGGACGCCGCCCGGTGGAAGGCCGCGGTCAGCCCGCAGCGGGTGTACCGAGGCCGCCGAGGCCGCTGAGGACATCGAACGCGACTTCGCCCGTCCGCCAGAGGGCGAGGATCTCGTCGTCCACGGCGGGATGCGCTCCGGGCTGCTCCAGCGCGAGCCCGTTCGCGAATGTCAGGGTGTTATACCCGTCGTCGGCCGCACGCAGGAGGAGGTTCGACGCGACCCCCGCACCCACCACCCGGTCGAGTCCACGCCCGAAGAAGTAGAACTGCCACAGACCCCACAGGTCGGCGCCGTAGATCCGTCGACTCCGCGCCGGGATCACGTCTCCGTTCTCGGCGATCGTGTCGACGATCCGATAGAAGTCGTGGGCGTCGGTGGGTCGGCTTCCGGCATCTGCGACGGTGTAGGCGAGGTCGGCGGTGATATGCGCGTTGTAGCCGGCCATCGCGACCCGGCCGGGGGGCAGATCGCATCTGGTCGCGAGAGTGAAGTAGTTCGCCCACCACGGCGGCACCGGTCGGCCGGTCCACTCCGCATGAACCACCCGCAGCCAGCGCGATACCAAGCCGATCGACAGGGTCTTCGCGTACCGCGGGGAGTCCAGATCGTGCTCGTCGTGCTGGACCGGTGTGATGGCGTCGGCGATCACCCCGTCCAGCCCGACGGCGAACAGACCGCGCCAGTCACGGTGCCGCGCAAGGATATTCGCGATATCGCGTTGTCGCGCGGTCAGATCGTCCAATGTCGCGAACGTGGGCGCCGACGATGTGCCGCGCAGGTCCGACCGCGCGATGATCCGCTGGTCCTCCGCGCTCGACAGCGGCGAACCGCAGAACCTCGAGCCGGCCGCATACGCGGGCGACGCGTAGACCGCGACGACGGTCGCGACAGCGGCGGTGATCGCTCCGATCCGCCGCGTGATCATGGACGGAGCGTACGCGCGCCGGACCGGAGAGGGCGGGTTCTCGACCAGGCCGGTCAGGGGCGATCGCTCCACTTTGTACGTACAGTACGTATGGGGTAGACCATACGTACAAATTCTTGTAAGCTGTGTCACAGCGCTTCGGGAGATGTTCGACGGTCGAGCACATGGTCGGGTGCAGGAGTGAGGGGCGCGATGCGCGCTGTAGTGCTGGACGGCAGGGGCGGTCACGAGTTGGTCGACATCGCCAGGCCGTCCGCGTCGGCCGGCGAGCTGGTGATCGCACCCGGCGCCGTCGGCGTGTGCGGGACCGACCTGCATCTCGTCGTCGGCGACTACCCGCACGGTCGATTCCCGGTCGTCCCGGGCCACGAGTTCGCGGGGCGCATCGTCGAGGTCGGCGACGGGGTGACCGACTTCTCGGTGGGCCAGACGGTGGCGGTCGACCCGAACGTGTCCTGCGGCGAATGTATCGACTGCACCACCGGCGCCCCGAACCTGTGCGATCACATCGTGCCGGTCGGAGTCGAGTCGGACGGCGCGTGCGCCCAGTTCGTCAGCGTCCCGAGCACGATCACCTACCCGGTACCGGAGGGGATGAGCGACGCGGCAGCGGCGTTGATCGAGCCGCTCGCCTGCGTGCTGCACGCGCTGGATCGGTCACCGTCGCTCACCGGCAAGCGGATCGCGGTCTACGGCGCGGGGTCGATCGGCCTGATGACCGTGATCGTCGCCCGCGAGCAGGGTGCCGCCGAGATCCACGTGGTCGAACCGAGCCCGGCACGACGGGCGGCCGCCCTCGATCTCGGGGCCGACAGCGCGGTGGACCCGGCGACCGGCGTCGACGCCCGCAGCGTCGACATCGCCATCGAGGCCAGCGGACATCCGTCCGCGGTCTCCGCAGCGATCGACGCCCTCGACAAGCGCGGCACGCTCCTGCAGATGGGGGTCGTCAGCTCGGAACAGACCATCCCGTTACGCCCTTACGACCTGTTCGACAGGGAGCTGACCTTCGTCGGCTCCCAGTCGTTGGCGAACTCGTTCCCCGCCGCGGTCGAGATGATGCCACGCATCGCCGACACCGCCGAGCGACTCGTCACGCACACCTTCTCGCTCGCGGAGTTCGGCGAGGCCATCGCGGCCGCGCACAGCGACTCCGCCCTCAAAGTCCACCTCCTCCCCAACGCCTGACCCCCTCCCCAACGCCTGAAACGGACCACCCACAGTGACCACCAACATCTCCTCCGGCGGGCGCTTCGCGGCCCTCGTCGAGCGCATCGGCATCCCGCCCGCGCTGTTCTTCGGTTTCGTCGGCCTGCTGTTCTTCATGATCGGCGACGGTGTCGAATCCGGGTACATCTCCCCGTATCTCACCCACAACGGCGCGGGCACCGAATCCCGCGCCGCGATCATCATCAGCGTCTACGGCCTGCTCGTGACCCTCGGCTCGTGGCTGTCGGGAGCACTCTCGGAGACCTGGGGTCCCCGACGGGTGATGTGGATCGGCCTCGGGATCTGGGCGACGTTCGAGATCCTGTTCCTCGCCGTCGCATTGAACTCGCACAGCTACGTGCTGATCCTGGTCACCTACGGCCTCCGGGGCCTCGGTTACCCGTTGTTCGCCTACGGATTCCTGGTCTGGGTGCTAGCCGCCAGTCCCGCGCGCCGGCTCGGCTCCGCGGTCGGGTGGTTCTACTTCGCGTTCACCGGTGGACTGCCGACGCTGGGTTCCCTGCTCGCCAGCGGTACCCAGCCGGTCATCGGCGAGTACGCCACCTTCTGGGTGTCGTTGTGCGTCGTCATCGCCGGTGGCCTGCTGGCCATCACCGGGTTGCGCGCCGCGCCGGGCGGTGCCCGGCTGGCAGCGCCCACCACGACCACCCGCGGTAGCCTGTTCGCGAGCATCGCGATCGCCTTCCAGCGCCCGCGGGTCGGTATCGGTTGCATCATCCGGATCATCAACACCGCACCGCAGTTCGGGTTCCTGGTGTTCCTCCCCACGGTGTTCTCCGACGACCTGCACTACGGCACCAGCGGATGGCTGCGGCTGGTGTTCCTCATCGGATTCTCGAACATCTTCGCGAACCTGTTCTTCGGTGTGATCAGCGACAAGATCGGGTGGCATCGCACCCTGCGGGTGTTCGGCTGCCTCGGCTGCGCCGTGACCAGCGCGATGTTCTACTTCCTGCCGCAGACGGTCCATGCGTACTGGATCGCGGCCCTGTGCGCCTGCCTCTACGGAATCACCCTGGCCGGATTCACGCCGATCTCGGTCCTGATGTCCCTCATCGCGCCGGAGAACAAGGGCAACGCGATCGCCGTCCTCAACCTGGGCGCCGGCGCTGCGACGTTCGTCGGCCCGCTGATCGTGGCGATCTTCCTCGACCTGATCGGCGCCGGCGGTGTGACCCTGATCTTCACCGCGCTCTATGTGGTGGCCGCGGTGTGCGTCCGGTGGCTCACACTGCCTCCCGAATCGCAGGAGATCGTCGAGAAGGGCTTGAGCCTCAACGACATCGACGTGGCGACCCACCACGTCCGCGACGCTGCGACCGAAAGCGGTAAGTGATGCGTCGGCAGATCGTCAACGACCCCACCGACGTCGTCGACGAGGCGCTGGAGGGGCTCGCGCTGAGCAACCCCACCCTGGTCGAGTACCGGCGGGAGCACTCGCTCGTGACCCGCGCGGTCCCGGCCCGCGGCAAGGTCGGCCTCGTCTCCGGCGGCGGCTCGGGACACGAGCCCCTGCACGCGGGGCTGGTCGGGCTGGGGATGCTCGACGTCGCCGTCGCCGGCGCCGTCTTCGCCAGCCCCACCGCTCTCCAGGTGCACGAAGGCACCCTCGCGGCGGACAGCGGGCGCGGAGTGATCCAGATCGTCAAGAACTACACCGGAGACGTCCTCAACTTCACGATCGCGGGCGAGCTCGCGGAGGATCATGCCGTCCAGACCGAGATGGTGCTGGTCGACGACGATCTGGCGACGGACTCGGGCGACGAGGGCGGCCCGGGACGCCGCGGCACGGCCGCCACCGTCGCGGTGGAGAAGATCGCCGGTGCGTGCGCCGAGGCCGGCGGCGACCTCGCCGCGGTCGCCGGCGTCGCTCGACGGGTGGCGCGGAACTCGCGCTCGATGAGCCTCGCGCTCGCTGCGGGCACGCATCCGGGGCAGACTCGTCCCGCATTCGACCTCGGCGACGACGAGATCGAGCTGGGCGTGGGCATCCACGGCGAGCGCGGAATCGCCAGAGTGCCGTTCGCCTCCGCCGACGCCCTGACCGCCGAGCTGGTCGAGCCGCTGATCTCGGCCCTGCAGCTGCATCGCGGGTCCGAGGTGATCGCGATCGTCAACGGCCTCGGAACCGCGTACCCCCTGGAGTTGAACATCGTCGCCCGGTCGGTGCACCGTCTACTCGCCGGCCGTGGGATCGCTGTGGCACGCACCCTGGCCGGGACGTATGTCTCGTCCTTGGACATGCACGGCTTCTCCGTCACACTGACCCCCGCCGACGCCGACCTGCTGCCCCTCTGGGACGCACCGGTCCGTACCCCGGCCCTGACCTGGTGAGGAACCGATGACCATGAACACACCAGCACCGACGAACACCCTCCCCGACGCGTTCGGCCGGGACTGGGTCACGGCGATGATCCACACGGTGCTCGGCACCGGCAGCAGCAGCGACGGCGCCGCCACAGCACTCGGAGAGCTCGACCGCCGTGCCGGCGACGGCGACTTCGGCACCAATCTCACGTCGGCCTTCACCCGGGTCACCGACGAGGTCTCGGGGTCGAACCCGCACACCTACACCGCGTGGCTCACGGCGGTGTCGCGCGGCTTCCTCGGCACCGGCGGCACCAGTGGCCCCCTGTTCGGCATGTTCTTCCGTGACCTGGCCCGATGCACCGACTCGCCGTCGCCGACCGTCGCCGAACTGGCCGACGGCCTGACGCGCGGCGTGGCGACCGTGCAGCGGTACGGCAAGGCCGCGGTGGGGCACAAGACGATGGTCGACGCACTCGCTCCCGCAAGCGAGACGCTGCGCGCGCAGGTCGTGTCCGACCAGCCCGGCACGGACGCCCTCGCCGCGGCTGCGGCCGCGGCGAAGGACGGTGCGCTGAGCACGCGCGACATCACCGCCCGCCGGGGCCGCGCCTCGTACGTCGGCGACGTGGCGAAGGGTGTCCTCGACCCGGGTGCGGTCGCCGCAGCCCTGATGATCCAGTGCGCCGCCCAGGCAGCCGAGGGGAATGCCGGCGCGGTCGACGCGTCCTGGTCGCACAGCTGAGGCGAGCCGGGACACGCTGAGGGGCAGGTGACCCACCTGCCCCTCAGCGCCGCGCTACCGACCCGCCCCGAGATCGACCGAACGGACGTCGACCTCCAGCGGGATCACCCCGCTGCGCACCCACGTGTCGTACACGTCGTACCGGGTGCCTACCGCGGTCCACGACGTCGAGCGGATGTGCAGCATGGGCTCGGTGGTGCCGGTGCCCAGCGCCTTCGCCACCTCGGGCGCCGGATGCGCGGCGCGGACGGTGCGGTGCGCACCGCCGAGCTCGAACCCGGCCTGCGCCAGCAATGTCGTAAGGGACTCCGTCCCGTCGAGGACACCGCCGGCGGCAGCCAGAACCGGGACCAGAACGGGCGGACTGTAGTTCGTGCTGTACAGGGCTGGGGCGCCGTCCAGCGATCTCACCCGCACCAGCTCGAATCCTCGTTGCCGCCCATCCGGTAACTGCAGAGCACGGGCGATGTCGTCGGGCAGATCTACCGCACCGGATCGCAGCACCCGGGTGGTGACCGCGCGATGCTGATGCCCCACCGCGTTCTCGAGGAAACCCTCTCTGCCCTGGATCATCCAGCCGACGTCGTCGGTGGGCGCACTGGCGAACACCCCGCGATTGGGGATCCGCTGCACGGTGCCGCGCGACTGCAGATAGCGCAACGACTGACGGACCGTCGCCCGCGAGAGCCCGAAGGCGAGACACAGCTCGTTCTCGCTGGGCAGCCGCTCGCCGCGCGCTATGACACCCGTGGCGATGCGCTGCTCGAGGAGCGCCGCGAGCTGCTGGTAGTAGGGGACCTCCGACTGTCGGTCGATCGCCTCGTCGCCGCTCATCCGGTCCCTCCTCGTGGGTGTCGACGCCGTGCGGTCCTCAGCGCCCGGGCGGATATTCGAACCGATCCTATGCGCGGAACGGACACATCGTCTGCGACATGAATGCCGCGTCGCACGATCCCCGATCCCTCCTCGCGGTCGTCGCGCCGGCCGGGCCACTTGCCGTTCTGTGACTCAGCCCATATAGTACTTACTGTACGGACAGTACGTACAATTCAGAACCCGAGGGAACGGAAATACACAATGAGCATGGAATACCGGATGCGGCGCACCCTGCCGAGCAACCGCGCGGCGATCATCCTGCCCGTCGACCACGGGCTGATCTTCGACCGCATCGAAGGTCTGGAGACGCCGTCTGCGCCGTTCCCCGCGTGGGCCGACTCCGACGTGACCGGGTTCATGATGACGCCCGGGCAGGTCAAGCAGACCGAGAAGTTCTTCGCGGCGCGTCCGCATCTGACCCGGGTGCTGACCATCGACACCTACTACGACTTCGCCGTCCTCGACGGCGGCGGAGTGCACGAGCTGATCACCACCGTCGAGGAGGCCGTGCGGATGGGCGTCGACGCGGTGAAGATGCTGTTCCCGTGGAACATGTCCCGCGCGCAGCAGGCCGCCCTGTGCCACCGCGTCGGCACGGTGATCGCGGCCTGCGAGGCCTGGGACATCCCACTGGTGCTCGAGCCCGTGCTGATCGGTGCGCCCCGGTCCGAGGAGACCATCGCCGAGGAGGAGCGGGTCGCCCGGATCGCGTACGACCTCGGCGCCCACATCATCAAGATCGCGTTTCCCGGTGAGGAGCGCACCGCCCGCCTGGTCGAGGAGCTGAAGGTGCCGCTGGTGATCGCGGGCGGCCCGAAGACCGGCGAGGTGTCGGACACCGTCGACGCGGTCGCGGGCACCCTGCGCGCCGGTGCCCGCGGTGTCATCGTGGGCCGGGGCATCTGGCAGCGCGACCCCGCCGACGGTGCCCGCGCCCTGAAGGAGATCGCCGCCCTCACGCGCGCCGTCAGCTTCGCCGACTGACCCACCCGGATCACCCAGCAGAATCAGGAAGACACGAGCATGAGCACAGGCCGGGACGGACGTGCGCCGGTGGTGTGCGGTGTGGATATCGGCAGCACCAACACCAAGGTCGTCGCGGTCGACCCCGCCGGCCTGGTCGTCGCCCGAGCGCGCCGCGCGACGCCCCGGCAGGCGGCTCACCCCACCGTCGACGCCCGCCGGCTGTTCGATGCGATCGAGGACATGATCGTCGAGGTCTGCGCCGACGTCTACGCCGTCCACGCGGTCTGCGTCGCCGGCGTCGGGGAGGACGGCATGCTCGTCGACGAAGAACTCGCGCCCCTCACCCCCGCGCTGGCCTGGTTCGACCCGCGCCGCGCGGACGTCTTCGCCGAGTTGGCACCTCGGCTCGCCGACCACACCGGGCTGTGCACGGACGACGACCCCGCGCGCACGCTCGTGGGCTGGCGGTGGGCGATGGACCAGCCGGGCGCGGCACGAGCGAGAGCGTGGCTCTCGCTCACCGACTACGCGCCCGCCGCGTGGACCGGAAGAGCCTTCCTCAGTGACACACTCGCTGCCCGCACCGCCGCGTGGGACGGACGCGACCGCAGCTGGATCGACGCCCGGGTGCGGCTCGGGCTCGGCCGGGTCGACCTGTTGCCGCCCGTCGTGCACGCCGGGGCGATCCTCGGCGAGCTCCGGTCCGGGCGGCTCGAGAGCGCCGGGGTCCTCGCCGGCCACGTCGCGGTCGTCGCCGGCGGGCACGACCACCCGATCGGCGGATGGGGCGTGGACCTGGTATCCCCCGGCGCCGTCCTCGACTCGATGGGGACGGCCGAGGTCGTCGTCGCCCAGGCTCCCCGGCCGGGTATCGCCCACCGTCGAGATCTCGACGTGGCGCCCGGCATCCGATCGACCGGAACCACCGTGCTCAGCGTCCAGGAGCTCGCCCGCAACGTCGAATGGGCCACCGCCAGCAGCCCCGAGCTGGCCACCCATCTGCGTGCCCTCATCGCCGGCGACCTGGACCCGGACGTGCACATCTACGAGGCTGCGTTCATCCCCGGTGAACGCGGAGGGGCGGCACCACGCTTCACCGCGGACGCGCCCACCTCGCCGCTGTCGCGCGCCTCGGCGGTCCTGGGCGGTCTCGCCCGCATCGGCCTGGCGGCGCAACGCACCGTCGCGGCCTGCCTCCCCGGCAACCCCGCGATCTACGCGGCCGGTGGGTGGTCGCGCTCCCCGGGCTGGGTCCAAGCCAAACGCGAAGTCACCGGCGCAGAGGTGATCGTGGTCCCCGAACCACAGGTGACCGGCACCGCCGCGGCGCTGCTCGCCGCCACCGCTGTGGACTGGGCCCCCGACCCGGGCCTGGCGATGGGGCTCGAGGCGCGCGCGAGCGCCTGAGACGCCGCTCCGCCGACGGCCGCCGAAATCCGGGCCTAGTCTTAACCGACGTTCACATACCTCGGGAGGCGCCCATGGATACCAGCCCGGCCACCGTCCGACGTCGGCCGAAGAACCGCAAGGAGCAGATCCTCGAGTCCGCTCGCGCGCTGATCGTGGAGCTCGGGTACCGCAACGTGTCGATGGCGCAGATCGCCGACCGGGTCGGCATCACCGCGGGCGCGCTGTATCGCCACTTCGCCAACAAGTCGGTGCTGCTGGCAGCGGTCATCGAGGATGGATTCGCCGACGTCACACCGGAGTTCGGCCCACGCGTGCGCCTCGCCGAGGCCCTCGGCGAGAGCTGCGAACTCGCGGCCACGCACCGGGATGTGGGCGCGCTGTGGTGGCGCGAGGCGCGCAACCTCCCGGACGACCTGCAGGACACGATGCGCCACCGCCTGCGAGAGATCAATCGCCGGTATGCCGAGCTCATCGAGATCGACCGGCCGAACCTGCGAGACGGACAGGCCGAGGAGCTCGCGTGGGGGGTGCAGGCGGTTCTCGCGAGCCCGAGCTCGCACACGTCACGCATCCCCGACGCCCAGTTCGCCGCACTCCTGACCGCTGCCTGCACAGCGCTGTGCGCGGTCGAACTCGACGCGCCGACACCGCTGCCCGCACGACCCGCATCGCGACTCGAGCCGGTCTCCATGCGCGAGAGCCTGCTCGGGCACGCCATCGTCCTGTTCGGTGAGCGCGGGTACGAGGCGACGGGGCTGGACGACATCGGTACCGCCGCCGGTGTGTCGGGCCCCAACCTGTACAGCTATTTCGACAGCAAGGCGGACATCCTCCAGGCCGCCGTCGAACGAGGCACGAGCGCACTGTGGCTGCTGTTGCACGCGGTGTTGCGCGAGAACGAGAAGCCGCAGCCCGCGCTCGCCGATCTGGTCCGCGGATACGTCGAATTGGCTTTGAACCGAACTGTTCTGACGTCTCTCCTGCAGAGCGAGCAGGCGACCCTGCCGACCGTCGCGCGCGCCCGACAACGCGAATACGTCGCCGAGTGGGTCGCGTTGCTCCGTGCCTGCCGGCCGAACCTCGACGAGACCCCGACGCGGGTGCTCGTGCACACGGCACTGAGCGTCGTGCACACCCTCGCGCGCATCGAGCACCTGCCCGCGAACGCATCCTTTCCCGCCGATGTCACCGCGATCGCGCTGGCGGTGCTGTTCGCGCGCTGACCGCCCCGCCCAACACCCGACGACGGCTTCCCCCTTCCCAATGAAGTGAATATCCGTTAAGGTGTTTTACATCACCCCAACGGAGAGGATGGCGATGACCACCGATGTTCACATAGCCGGCGTGGGGATGATCCCCTTCACAAAACCCGGCAGGAGCGCCAGCTACGCGGAGATGGGCGAGTCGGCCGCGCGCGCCGCACTCGCCGACTCCGGGCTGGCGTACAGCCTCGTGCAGCAGGCCTATGTCGGCTATGTATACGGCGACTCAACTTCCGGGCAGGCGGCACTCTACGGTCTGGGCCAGACCGGGATCCCGATCGTCAACGTCAACAACAACTGCTCGACCGGGTCCTCGGCGCTGTGGCTGGCCCGGCAGGCGGTCGCGAGCGGCACCGTCGACTGCGCCCTCGCGCTCGGCTTCGAGCAGATGGTGCCCGGCGCTCTCGGGTCGGTGTTCACCGACCGTCCCGGCCCCATGTCGCGGCAGGAGGCGATCCGGGACGAGCTGCAGGGTACCGACCCGATGGCGCCTATGGCGGCGCAGTTCTTCGGCGGTGCCGGTCAGGCCTACGTCGACGAGTTCGGGATCGACCCGGCCGTCTTCGCCGAGATCTCGGTGAAGGCCCGCAGGCATGCCGCGAACAACCCCAATGCGGTGTTCCGCGACCCGGTCACCGTCGATGAGGTCCTCGCGTCCCCGACCATCTACGGCCCCCTGACCCGCCTGCAGTGCTGCCCACCGACCTGCGGCGCGGCCGCCGCGGTGGTCTGCAGCCCCGAGTTCGCGCGCCGGCACGGGCTGAACGCCGACGTGGTGATCCGGGCGCAGTCCCTGACCACCGACGGCGTGAGCACCTTCGAGTCGAGGGACATGCGCCAGGTCATCGGCTACGACATGGCCGTCGCGGCCGCGAATAATGTGTACGAGGCGGCCGGCATCGGCCCCGAGGACATCCACGTGGTCGAACTGCACGACTGCTTCACCACGAACGAGTTCCTCACGTACGAGGCGCTCTCACTCACCCCGGCGGGCACCGCCGAGAAGTTCATCCGCGACGGCGACAACACCTACGGGGGCCGGGTGGTCACGAATCCGTCGGGCGGCCTGCTGTCGAAGGGACACCCCCTCGGCGCGACCGGCCTCGCACAGTGCGCGGAGCTGGTGTGGCAATTGCGTGGGCAGGCCGGAGCGCGGCAGGTCGACGGTGTCGACCTCGCACTGCAGCACAACCTCGGGCTCGGCGGCGCGTGCGTGGTCACGCTCTACCAGAAGGTGGACGCGCGATGAGCCTGGACCGGGCCGCGATCGGGCGCGAGTTCGCCCCCGTGTCACTGCTCGTCACCCGCAGCCGGTTGCGCGACTTCGCGGAGGCCACCGGCCAACTCGACCCGGTGTACACCGACGTCGACGCCGCGAAGCGGGCCGGGCACCGCGACCTTCCGGTGCCGCCGACGTTCCTGTTCGGAATCGAGCTCGAAGCGCCGAACCCGTTCGCCTTCCTCGCGGACCTCGGTGTCGACCTGCGCACGGTACTGCACGGCGAGCAGCAGTTCGACTATCACCGGATGTGTTATGCCGGCGACGAATTGACGGCGACAAGCCGAATCACCGACATCTACGAGAAGAAGGGCGGACTGCTCGAGTTCATCGTCAAGGAGACCACGGTGATCGACCAGGACGGCGCCCGCATCGCGGAGATGCGCAGCGTCACCGTCGTACAGAACCGCCCCGGGAAGGACCCGTCGTGACCACGTTCGACCCCGAGGTCGGCGCCGAACTGCCGCCGCTGGCCATCGCCCCCATCTCCCGCACCTCCCTCGCCCTGTTCGCGGGCGCGTCCGGCGATCACAACCCGATCCACATCGACCTGGACGTCGCCAGAAGCGCCGGCCTGGGCGACGTCTTCGCACAGGGCATGCTGTCGATGGCCTACCTCGGCCGACTGCTCACCGACCTCGTGCCACAGCAGCGACTGCGCTCCTATCGGGTGCGGTTCGCGGCCATCACCCCGGTCCACGCCCGGCCCACCTGCACCGCCACCGTGACGTCGATCGACGAGCTGAACGGCGAACGGCTGGCCACGCTCGGCCTCGAGGTCGTGCTCGACGACGGCACGGTCACGCTGCTCGGCGAGGCCGTCGTCGCACTCGACTGATCATCCACTCCCCCTCCCACCCCGAAGGAATACCGAGACATCATGGGAAAGCTCGACGGAAAGACCGCCATCGTCAGCGGATCGGGACGCGGCATCGGCCGCTCCATCGCCCGTACCCTCGCGCGTGAAGGCGCCAACGTGGTCGTCAACGACCTCGACGCCGACCCCGCGCAGGCCGTGGTCGACGAGATCACCGCCGCCGGTGGCACGGCGGTCGTGTGCGCGGGAAACGTCACCGCACCCGACTTCGGCGAACGGTTCGTCGGCACGGCCACCGGGGAGTTCGGCGGCCTGGACATCATCATCAACAACGCCGGCTACACGTGGGACACCGTCATCCAGAAGATGGGCGACGACCAGTGGGACGCCATCCTCGACGTCCACCTCAAGGCGCCGTTCCGGATCCTTCGGGCCGCGCAGCCGGTGATCAGCAAGGCTGCCAAGGCAGAGAAGGAGGCGGGCACGCCGGTACACCGCAAGGTGGTCAACATCTCTTCCATCGCCGGTCTGTACGGCAACGCCGGGCAGGTCAACTACTCGTCGGCGAAGGCTGGCATCGTCGGCATGACCCGCACCCTCGCCAAGGAGTGGGGCCGCTACAACGTCAACGTGAACGCGGTCGCGTTCGGCTTCATCGAGACCCGCCTCACCGAGGTCGCCGCCGACGGTGACGCGACCATCGACATCGAGGGCCGCGAGATCCGGGTCGGGATCAACCCGCAGCTGCTCGCAGCGATGAAGGCGATGATCCCGCTCGGTCGCCCGGGTACCCCGGACGAGGCCGCCGGCTCGGTCGTGATGCTCACCTACCCCGAGTCCGACTACGTCAGCGGCCAGATCGTGGTCACCGGCGGCGGATTCGAGGGATAACAGACATGTCCGTCACCGCCTCCTACATCTCCCCCTGGCGCGATTCCGACATCGTCGCGCTCGGTGAGCTCGCCGACGGGTTCTTCGAGCGGGAGCTCACCGAGCACCGACAGCGATGGGAGCAGCAGCACTACGTCGACCGCGACGTCTGGATCAAGGCCGGCGCGCTCGGGCTGCTGTGCTGCTCCATCCCCGAGGAGTACGGGGGCGGCGGAGGGACGTTCGCCCACGACCTCGCCGTCGTCGAGGCACAGGCCCGTGCGCTGGACACCGGCTTCGGCAACTCCGTCCACAGCGGCATCGTCGCGCACTACATCCTCGCCTACGGAACCGAGGACCAGCGTCGTCGCTGGCTTCCCGGGATGGCCACCGGGCACACGATCGCTGCTGTCGCGATGACCGAGCCCGGTGCCGGTTCGGACCTGAAGAACATCAAGACCACAGCCGTTCGAGACGGCGACCACTACGTGATCAACGGCGCGAAGACGTTCATCTCCAACGGATCCCAGGCGGACCTGGTCGTCGTGGTCGCCAAGACCGATCCGACCGGCGGGGCGAAGGGCATCTCGCTGCTCGTCGTCGAGACCACCGACTGCCCGGGATTCACCCGGGGCCGGATACTCGACAAAGTCGGTCAGCACGGCGCCGACACCTCCGAGCTGTCGTTCCAGAACGTGCGGGTGCCCGTTGCGAACCTGCTCGGCGGCGTCGAGGGTCGCGGCTTCGGTCAGCTGATGACCCAGCTGGCTCAGGAGCGCCTGCTCATCGGAGTCACCGCGGTCACGACGATGGAGGCCGCGGTCTCGGAGACGGTGCAGTACACGAAGTCACGAAATGCATTCGGGCAGAGCATCTTCGATTTCCAGAACACCAAGTTCACCCTCGCCGAGTGCCACACGGTCACGAGCGCGGCGCGGGTGTTCATCGACTCGTGCATCGAACGGCACCTGCGCGGGCACCTCGACGCCACGACGGCGGCGATGGCCAAGTGGTGGCTCACCGAGCAGCAGTGCCAGGTGATCGACCGCTGCGTCCAACTGTTCGGCGGCTATGGCTACATGCGCGAATACCCCATCGCCCGCATGTACGCCGACGCACGGGTCCAGAAGATCTACGGCGGATCAAACGAGGTCATGAAAGACCTTGTCGCGCCGTCACTTTGAGCCGAACCCGTCACCATCATCGTCATTGAGGACCCGTCATGTATCTCACGCAATCGCTGCACCGCTGCCTGCAGCAGAGCCCCCACGCGACCGCAACCGTCTGCGGTGATCGCACGGTCACGTACGCCGACACCTACCACCGGGTGGCGGCGCTCGCGGGCGGGCTGCGCGAACTCGGCGTCGCCTCGGGCGACCGCGTCGCCATCCTGGCGCTGAACTCCGACGGCTACCTCCAGACGATCCTGGCCGTCGCATGGGCCGACGCGGTCATCGTGCCGGTCAACACCCGGTGGAGTATCAAGGAGATCGCCTATTCGCTGGTCGAGGCAGACGTCCGAGTCCTGGTCGTCGACGACGCATTCAGCGCCCTCGTGCCGTCGCTGTCCGAACTGTGCCCGAACCTGTCGTCGATCGTCCACGCCGGGGACGGCGCCGCCCCCGGCGGAATGCTGTCGTACGAGACGCTCATCGCCACGTCGACTCCCGTGCCCGACGCGCACCGCAGCGGCGACTCCCTGGCGGGGATCTTCTACACGGGCGGTACCACCGGCTTCCCGAAGGGGGTGATGCTGAGCCACCGGAACCTGTTCGTGTCCGCCACCGGGTGCGCGGCCATCGGCACCTGGACCACCGGCGGGACGGTCCTGCACGCCGCGCCGATGTTCCACCTCGCCGACCTCGCCTCCGTCATCGCACACCTGATGCTCGGCGGCACTCACGTGATGATTCCCGCGTTCAACCCGATCGCCACGCTCAGGGCGATCGCCGACCACGCCGTCACGGACGCCCTGCTGGTCCCCACGATGATCCAGATGGCGGTCGACCATCCGCGCAGATCGGACTTCGACCTGTCGAGTCTGCGCACCATCGTCTACGGCGCATCACCCGCGTCCGAAGCCCTGCTCTCTCGCGCCCGCGACGCGTTCCCTGCGGCGAGATTCATTCAGGCGTACGGCATGACCGAACTGTCCCCGGTCGCCACCCTGCTGCTCGACGAGGATCACGACCATCCCGTCCGGCGCCGATCCGCGGGGCGCGCCGCCCCGCACGCGCTGGTCAAGATCGTGGATCCGGACGGGGACGAGGTCCCGCTCGGTGAGTTCGGGGAGATCGTGGTCTCCGGGGACCACGTCATGCTCGGCTACTGGAAAAAGCCGAACGAGACCGCCGCCGCGATCCGCGACGGATGGATGCACACCGGCGACGGCGGCACCATGGACTCCGACGGCTACGTCTTCGTCGCCGACCGAATCAAGGACATGATCATCTCGGGTGGCGAGAACGTCTACTCCATCGAGGTGGAGAACGTCATCGCCAAACACCCCGCGGTCGCCCAGTGCGCGGTGATCGGCGTCCCGGACGAACAGTGGGGTGAGCGCGTCCACGCCGTCGTGATCCTCGCCCCCGGCGCGACGCTGACGCTCGAGGAACTGCGTGAGCACAGCAAGCGGGAGATCGCCGGTTACAAGGTGCCCCGCAGCCTCGCGATCGTCGACGGCCTACCGATGTCCGGGGCGGGGAAGATCCTCAAGCGCGAGCTCCGGAAGGTCTTCGCGTGACGCACCGGAGGTGCTGACGAGCGGTGTGGCTGTGCGAGACCGGGGCCTGGCCCCCGATCGTACGTGCACAGCGCGAACCCGGTGGGCGTCGAGTGGCTCGTCGGCATGGTCGAGCGGTACGGGCCGGGCGTGCGGCCGGTAGCGACTTCTACCCGATCAGTGGTCGACGACGCCATCAGCCGGCACACCGCGGTGTCTCAGTTCGGCGCCCTGCGCTACTCGGCGTCGCCGATGAGCTCCAGGCGCTGGTTCACCCGAGCCAGCGCCTCGTCGAAGACCTCCACCTTCTCGCCACGTCGTTCGTTGGCCGGCTGGGCGGCGCCGCGAGCACCCTCGGCTTCCACGCGTGCCGCACCCTGACGCCGCAGCAGGCTGAAGTTCTTCTCCCGCGCTCTCCTGAGCCGACTCTGTAGATCCCGCAGCGACTTCTCGTCCAGGCGCTCGAGGACGTGCGGATCGGTCTCGTCGATCAACGAGTTCTCCTGCTGGGTCAGGTTCACATGCTGGTTGCTCATCCTTGATTCATAGCGTGCGCCGCCCACTCCGCGTGGCGAACCGCCGGACGGCACGCCGAATCGTCACCCACAGGCAGCTTCACGTTCACATCGTCAGACGGCTGAGGACGCGAATTCCAGGAGCCGCTCCCGGATCTGCCTGGGAACCACATGGAGAGCCAGCCCGAACCATCGACGTGAGCACGACGATCGACGGGTCTACGCGGCTTCGGTCACCGCGTGGCTTCCACGTTCCGCCCGGTGCTCGCGTTCGGCAGCCGGCCCGTCCGCTCACGACGTGGTGCTGGCGGTGGGCCCCAGGGTGAAGCTCTTGACCGTGGTGCCCGACGAGGTGACGGCGGTGACGGTGCAGCGGGTTCTGGCGGCGTCGACAGCGCAGGTGCCCGACCAGATGTCGTCGGTGTAGGTGAGGCTGCTGCCCGCCCGCAGCGCAGGGAAGCCGGATGCGCTGATCGGTTCGGTGGTCACCCCGTTGTCGCCGACATTCTGCGCGGTCAAGAACGACGACCGCGACGAGGTGGAGAACCCGGCCGCTCCGCCGGTGTTGATCGATGCCAGGTCGGCGCGGCCGACCCCGGCCAGTGCACCGAAGCACTGCGCGTAGGCGAACTCGCCTCGGGAGATCACCACGATCCGACAGAGCAGACCGCTCGGAGAGGTGAACTGGACGCCCGCACCGCCGTAGGTGCTGTACGTCTGGAACGGCTTCGGGTCGACCGCGTGATAGCCGGAGTAGCCGGGCGGTGCCGCCGCGGCGGAGGGGGCGACGGTGCCGACCAACGCGCTCGCCGCGGCCGCGCAGAGTAGGGCTCGAACGACAGCAGTGGGCGGTCGGGAAGTCATGCCGGTCAGGCTACGGGAATCCGCGACCCGGGACGGGTGAAGGCGCAGCGTCGCAGGTCTTTCTCAGCGCGGCCGCGGCGCCGGCCGACAAGCCACGGCGGACCTGTTCGCGACGCGGGATCAGGGACCCCGGAGTGCGGAGACATCCAGTCGAGTTCCCCGACCCGACACGGCACGATATATAAACAGCATAATATATATTGCACCAACGATATGGACCCCACATACCGGGCACCCCGGTAGCGTGCACGCTGGTCGCCTCGCCCGCGGCGTCCTACCGGACCGCGGGCCCCGCGACGACCTCACCAATCGGAGAAACCTGTACAGGAGAATCCATGTCGCAACTCGGCGTACTTCGTCTGCCGCGGACCATCGATTTCGGAGTGCTCGCACGGCACACCCTCACTCTGGCGGTGACGTCGTACGGCGACCGCGCGTTGATCGTCGTCGACCCGTTCCTCGCGACCACGGCCGAATTCGAGGATGCGGTGAGCAGGCTTCGAGATGTGGGAGTCGGGGTCGAGATTCAGTCCGGCATCGAGCCCGAGCTCCCGGTCGAGACGCTCCACTCGGCGGCCGACTCGGCGAAGAAGTTCGGTCCCGACGTCATCGTCGGGTGGGGCGGCGGAAGCGCGCTGGACGCCGCGAAGCTGATCGCATTGCTCGCCGCGCACGGCGGGACGTTGCTCGAGTACTACGGCGAGAACCGTGTACCGGGACCGGTGGTGCCGCTGATCGCCGTTCCCACGACCGCTGGTACCGGTTCGGAGGCCACTCCGGTCGCCGTGGTCGCAGACTCGAACAAGGCGCTGAAGATCGGCGTATCCAGCCCTCACCTCATCCCCAGCGTGGCGATCGTCGACCCCGAGTTGACGATCGGGGCGCCCCCCAAGGTGACGGCCTACTCGGGTATCGACGCACTCGTCCACGCCGTCGAGTCGTATACCGCGAGGAGCCTCGACGTGAACCTGGCGGAGACGATGCCGGTCTCGGTCGGGCAGAACCGCCTCAGTGACCCGCTGTCGCTCGAGGCGGCCCGACTCATCGGGCCCGCACTCGAGACCGCAGTCGCCCGCCCCGGCGATATCGAGGCGCGCACGGCGATGGCTCGCGGAAGCCTGCTTGCCGGAATGGCCTTCGGCAGCACCGGAGTCCACCTCTCGCACGCGATCCAGTACCCGCTCGGAGCACTCACCCACACCCCGCACGGTCTGGGGACGGGCATGATGCTGCCGTACGTGATGGAGGTCTGTGCTCCCGTGGTTCCGGACCGCCTCGCCGAGATCGGCGAAGCCCTCGGTGTCGGAGCGGACGGCGCCGAGGCGATCAACCGCGTTGCGGAGATCGGTGAGCGGATCGGACTTCCGAGGAAGCTCTCCGAGATCGGGATCCAAGCCTCCGACCTGCCGCAGATCGCGGAACTCACCCTCGAATCCCGCCGCCTCACGAACATTGCTCCGCTGCCGGTCGACCTGGCACTCATCGCCCGCATCCTCGAGGCCGCGTTCGAGGGCGACCGAACCCTGCTCCGCTCCTGAAATAGAGGATGCCGCGGGTCGCTCCGTGCGACGGCCCGGCGGAGACCGTCGTCCGCGCGTATGGGGCGGTCGCGAGCACGCCGCGGCCCTGCACGCCCCCTCATCCTTCAATCCGAGATCGCCGCGACGAGGAGTGCACGAGCCCGCGACCAGTGGACGGAATGCTCCGGTTCGATCTCCAACGAGGCCATGACGACAAGGCCGCGCATGGTGGCGACGCAGGTGAGGATCCAATCGGCGAAGTCTGCGCGAGCGGCCAACTCGGGGAGCACCTGCGCGGCGATTCCGACCGTCAGCGCGTGCGCATACTCGGTCGCGGCCGTGACACCTCGACTCAGCGCGGGGTCGGTTCGCGCGGCGACGATCAACTCGGTCACGACGTGGGCGATAGGTAGGTTGTGGACCTCCCACAGCATGTCGAGCACCCGTTCGCAACGCTCGAGCACACTGTCGGGCAGAGTGGCGGAGCGTTCCAGAGCCTGCTCGACCAGTTCGGCCGCCAACTTGAGGAGCGCAGCCTCAACCAACGCCGCCTTGGTCGGGAAGTGGTGCTGCAGCGCCCCTTGGCTCACGCCGGCACGTCGTGCGACCGCACGGACGGACGTGCCGGCGTAGCCGCATTCCTGCAGGATCGCGATGGCCGCCTCGAGAACCGCTGCGCGCGACGCTGTCGGATTCCGCGCTGCCCCGCGGGTCCCTGCATCTGCGCGGACAGTGTCTGCCATACCGACAGCGTGCCACACCACGACGGCCACCAAGTCGATGACTTGACATCACCTGCCGTGCACGCAACACTCCAAGTCGTTGACTTCTCCAAGCCGGACGGGTCGAAGCGCACGAGGGGGATCGTCAATGGTCGACAGGTTGACGGGCAAGGTCGTGGCCATCACCGGAGCCGGTCAAGGGATCGGCGCCGACGTCGCGCGACGGCTCGTCGCCCGAGGCGCCGAGGTGGCACTGCTCGACCGTGTCGCGGAAACGATCGAAGATCTGGCCCGAGAACTCGGGGCGGGCGCCGCCGCGTTCGTCGCCGACGTGACCGACGACGCCCAGGTCACGGATGCGATCAACGCCGCCAGCGCCACTTCGGCCGCCTAGACGTGGTGGTCGCCAATGCGGGTGTGATGGATCCGTCGGCTACCGTCGCGGAGACGACCTCGGCGCAGTTCCGACGGCTGCTCGACGTCAACGTCGTCGGCGTCTTCCACACCGTCCACGCGGCGTTGCCCCACCTCACGGAGTCGCACGGATACGTCCTGTGCGTGTCGTCGGTCGCCGGCCTGATCCCGGTGCCGACGATCGCCTCGTACGTGGCGAGCAAACACGCCGTCGACGGGTTCGCGCGGAGCCTGCGTCTGGAACTGGCGACGGCGGGCGTGGACGTCGGTATCGCGTACTTCGGTGTCATCGACACCCCGATGGCCACGACCGCCATCGCGCACGTAGCGGACGTCTGGGCCGCGATGCCCGGCCCGATCGGACGACCGGCCCCAGTGGGCGACGCAGGGAGGGCGATCGTCGAGGGCATCGCCCGCCGCGCGTCTTCGGTGTACGCGCCGAGCTGGCTCGCCGGAGCGCTCCTGAGCACCCGCGGCGCGGCGGGCATCTTCGAGAGGATCGCACGTCTGCACCCGGCTGTCCGCGCCCTCGTGTCCGCGGACAAGTGAGGAGCTCGACGACGAACACCACCCATCTTGGGGCGATTCACTGGTGCTGCCGTGCAGGGCGACCCTGCGCAGCCGGCTGATGAAGTCCGCGCCCAGCGAAGCGCTCGCCGATAAGGGGCTCGTCACTATCCACGGTGTAGTCGCGGTCTGAATCCGCCTGCCTCCAGCAGTGATCGGGTGCGCTTCGTCGTCGTGCGAGTAGGACATGAAGACGCGCGGTGCGTGTGTGGACTCTGGCAAGTGATGCCATTCTTTCTCGAGGTTCTGAATTCGAAGACGCCTCCGCTGATGCCTCGGCAAGGCGGTCCGCAAGGTACGCGCTCAGCGCGGCTCGCCCGACACCCGTACGCGCTCGGTCAGGTCGGTGACGACTCGATCGCGGTGGCGATCACCGCTGCGTCGAGTACCGCTACTCGCTCATCGACGGGCGTCCCCCGGCCCGATGAACGCAGCGGGTTGACGGCCGGTTCGCTGATACGTCGGGCGAGGGCGGCGTCCGCTCCGCGGGCGGCAACGATGTAACGCTCTGCGGCTTCGGAGGTCCTGTGGCGAAGGAGCTGCTTCATCTCGCCGAGCGTCGCACCCACGACCGCGGCGATCGTGTTCCCGGTCCTGCGGAGGTCGTGCAGCGTCAGGTGTTCGAGGTCGCACGCACCCAGATGGAACCGGCGGTCGAGCGTGACGTACCCACAGGGCATGTCGACAGTGCGCGTAGTCGGGAAGAGCCACCACGGTTCCACTGCCGCCCTTGCCGTTCCATATGCCGCCACAGCGCGGTGTGCAAGTGCGGCGGAACCACCCCGGACTCCGCCTTCCCGTCGCTCGCCTTCGTATCGGGCTCGATCATCGGGGCACCGCCCCGTCCTCCGACCACGTGTCGGCGCAGCTGCAGACGGACGACCGGAGCGAGCGGCGACGCGGTCCGGTCGCTCGGTCCACGGTCACGTCATCGAGCTGCAGGCCGAGGATCTCGCCGGCGCGCAGCCCACGTACCACGCCGCCAGCTGGACAGCCACGGCGAGGTACGTGGGCATCGCGGCCGCGAGTTCGTCCACCTCCGCAGGAGTGGCGGTCTGCGGCTCGCGAGCCGGACGGTCGATGAGCAACCCCGTGATCCGCAGCGGGGACACGTCGATCAGGTTCATGTGCACCGCGGGCTTCAGCATGGCGTGCAGCACCGCGTAGGTGCGGACCCGCTGCGTCGGGGCGCCGGGGCAGAGATGGTTCTCCATGTCCCGGTACCACTGGTCGCAGCGCTCACGGGTGAGTTCGTCGATCGGGATGTCGCCGAGCTCCGGGTTGATGAAGCGGCGCACCCTGGACGCGGAGATCACGCGGTGGTTGTCGCTGGGGATCGTCTCCATCCAGACCTCTGCCAGCTAAGAGACGGTGAGGACCTGGGCGCGAGCGGCGTCGGCCTCCGCCTACTCCGCCGCCGCCTGCTCGGGACTCTTCCATCTGTTCCGCTCGATGTCGGACTGGACGTCGGCGAGCCAGGCCGATGCGGTTCCCGAACTGTCGTGCCATGCCCGCGCCCTCCCGCGTGCCATGTGCCAACTCCCGTGCCACGTACGCGCCACCATCGGTGCCCATTCCTGCTCATCGGGCACAAGAGTTGCTACGCGACCCCCGTAACAAAACACTGGCCAGAGGATGTTTCCCCTGGCCAGCGCATCGTCTAGAACATGCTTACAACATGCAGGACACGCAGCCCTCGACCTCCGTGCCCTCCAGCGCCATCTGCCGCAGGCGGATGTAGTAGAGCGTCTTGATCCCCTTGCGCCAGGCGTAGATCTGGGCGCGGTTGACGTCGCGGGTGGTGGTGGTGTCCTTGAAGAACAGCGTCAGCGACAGGCCCTGGTCCACGTGCTGCGTGGCCGCGGCGTAAGTGTCGATGATCTTCTCGTAGCCGATCTCATACGCGTCCTGGTAGTACTCCAGATTGTCGTTGTCCATGTACGGCGCCGGGTAGTAGACCCGGCCGATCTTGCCCTCCTTGCGGATCTCGATCTTGGCCGCGACCGGGTGGATCGAGCTGGTGGAGTGGTTGATGTAGCTGATCGAACCGGTGGGCGGCACGGCCTGCAGGTTCTGGTTGTAGATGCCGTACTGCTGCACGTCCGCCTTCAGCGCGCGCCAGTCACCGGTCGTGGGGACGTGGATCCCGGCGTCCGCGAACAGCGCCGCCACCTTCTCGGTGGCCGGCTTCCACTCGGCGTCGGTGTACTTGTCGAAGAACTCGCCCGACGCGTACTTGCTGTTCTCGAACCCGCCGAACGCGGTGCCGCGTTCCCGCGCGATGGCGTTCGACGCGCGCAACGCGTGGAACAACACCGTGTAGAAGTAGATGTTCGTGAAGTCGATACCCTCGTCGGACCCGTAGAAGACCCGCTCGCGGGCGAGGTAGCCGTGCAGGTTCATCTGACCCAGGCCGATGGCGTGCGAGAGGTCGTTGCCGTGCTCGATCGACGGCACCGAGGTGATGGACGTCTGATCGGACACCGCGGTGAGGCCGCGGATCGCGGTCTCGATGGTGGCGCCGAAGTCGGGGCTGTCCATCGTCTTGGCGATGTTCAGCGAGCCCAGGTTGCAGGAGATGTCCCGTCCGACATGCGAATACGAGAGGTCGTCGTTGTAGGTCGACGGTGTCGACACCTGCAGGATCTCGGAGCACAGGTTGGAGTGCGTGATCTTGCCCTGCACCGGGTTGGCCCGGTTCACCGTGTCCTCGAACATGATGTACGGGTAGCCCGACTCGAACTGCAGCTCGGCGAGGGTCTGGAAGAACTCGCGCGCCTTGATCTTGGTCTTGCGGATGCGCTTGTCCTCGACCATCTCGTGGTACTTCTCGGTGACGTTCACGTCGGCGAACGGCACGCCGTAGATGCGCTCCACGTCGTAGGGCGAGAACAGGTACATGTCGTCGTTGCGCTTGGCCAGCTCGAACGTGATGTCCGGGATGACGACGCCGAGGCTGAGGGTCTTGATGCGGATCTTCTCATCCGCGTTCTCGCGCTTGGTGTCGAGGAAGCGGTAGATGTCCGGGTGGTGCGCGTGCAGGTACACCGCGCCGGCCCCCTGCCGCGCACCCAACTGATTCGCATAGCTGAACGAGTCCTCGAGCAGCTTCATGATCGGGATGACGCCCGAGCTCTGGTTCTCGATCTTCTTGATCGGCGCCCCGTGCTCGCGGATGTTACTGAGCAGCAGCGCCACGCCGCCGCCGCGCTTGGACAGCTGCAACGCGGAGTTGATCGACCGCCCGATCGACTCCATGTTGTCTTCGATTCGCAGGAGGAAACAACTGACCGGCTCGCCGCGTTGCTTCTTGCCCGAATTGAGGAACGTCGGGGTGGCCGGCTGGAAGCGGCCGTCGAGGATCTCCTCGACGAGGCGGGTGGCGAGGATTTCGTCACCGTCGGCCAGCGTGAGCGCCACCATGCAGACGCGGTCCTCGAAGCGCTCGAGGTACCGCTTCCCGTCGAAGGTCTTGAGCGTGTACGAGGTGTAGTACTTGAACGCACCCAGGAAGGTGGGGAAGCGGAACTTCTTCGCGTAGGCACCGTCGAACAGCCGGCGCAGGAAGTCGCGGCTGTACTTCCCGAGCACCTCGGGCTCGTAGTAGTTCTCCTCGATGAGGTAGTCGAGCTTCTCGTCGAGGTTGTGGAAGAACACGGTGTTCTGGTTCACGTGCTGCAGGAAGTACTGCCGCGCCGCCTCCCGGTCCTTGTCGAACTGGATGCGCCCGTCCCGGTCGTACAGGTTGAGCATCGCGTTGAGCGCGTGGAAGTCCAGCTCGTCGTGGCCCGACGGTGTCGCGTGCACGCCGGAGCGGCTGGCCGATGGTGCGAGTTCTTCGGAGGTGGCGGTCATCGGCCGGTGCATCCTTCGTGTCGGTTTCGTATCGAGAGGTCAGGTGCGGGCGGCGTAGCCGTCCCGGGCACAGAGATCGGCGAGTCCGGTGCGGACGCGGGCGACGTCGTCGGCGGTGCCCATCAACTCGAATCGATAGAGGTAGGGGACGTGGCACTTGCGCGAGATCACATCGCCCGCGTAGCAGAACTCTTCCCCGAAGTTCGTGTTCCCGGCCGCGATCACGCCCTGGATCAGCGAGCGGTTGTGGGTGTCGTTCAGGAATCGGATGACCTGCTTGGGGACGTATCCCCCACCCGACACGGCGGTGGCCTGTCTGCCTCCACCGTACGTCGGGGTGATCAGCACGTAGGGCTCGTCGACGGTGACGGGGGCGTCCGTCCGCGCCACCGGGATGCGCAGGGAGCGCAGGCCCAGCTTCGTCACGAATCGGTGCGTGTTCTCGGACACCGACGAGAAGTAGACGACGAGCGGGGTGGACACGTCGAACGCTGGACTCAAGCGGTAGCGGCCACGGCCGCGAGCGCCTTGATGCGATCGGGCCGGAAGCCCGACCAGTGGGCCTCGCCGACCACGACGACGGGGGCCTGGAGGTAGCCGAGCGCCATGACGTAGTCACGCGCGTCGGGCTCCTCGGTGATGTCGACCACGCGGTAGCTGACACCGACCTTGTCCAGCGCCTTGTACGTCGCGTTGCACTGCACGCACGCGGGCTTGGTGTAGACGGTGATCTCGACGGACTCGCTCACTGAGGGCTCCTTCGCATATCTGACGTCTGGGCGGCCGCACCCTCTCGAAGGTGCTGACCTCAGTATGAACCGGGGGTACGACATGTTCTGCGCGTCGGCCCAGTAGTTCACCTGCGTGAATTCCGCCAGCCCGATCCGCCACCACACAGCATGCGCACCGTCTCCGGCGACGCACCCCTGCGGTGCCCGAAACACTACACCTGGTGTCCGCCCCCGCCTAGCGACACAAGCACTTGCGAACAACATCGATGGAATTTCGCGTCGGTAACACCGTTCTGCATCGTGAATCCCCAGGACACGCCGAGCACGACGACACGCCGATAGCCGACGTAACGATGTAGCCCCGGACAGCCTGCGGACGCCGCAGGCCGGCGACACCCGGATACCCGGGCGCCACCGGCCTGTGGACGTCTCGTGCGTGTCGGTCAGGCCTGCGCCGGCTCGGCGGCCAGGACGTTGCCGATGACGCTGCGCAGCCCGTCGGCGACGGCCGCGTGCTCACGGGGCGATTTGCCCTCGAGCGACGCGACGGTGAACTCGGCGACCGCGCCCTGCGGCACGACGCCACCGGCGATCGTGATGGCGCGCTCGGCGTCACCGAAGGTGGTGTCGAGACGGTGGCCGATGCCGACGATGGCGCTGGGCTTGCCCGTCAGCGAGCTCTCACCGTAGGGGCGCGACGCCCAGTCGATGACGTTCTTCTGCACGGCGCTGATCGTGCCGTTGTTCGGGGGCGCGACGAACAGCAGCGCGTCGGCGGAGGCGATCTGCTCGCGCAACGCGACGGCGGCGGCGGGCGCCTCCGCACCGTCGATGTCCTCGTTGTAGAACGGCACGTCGGCGATCCCCTCGGCGATCGCGACCTCGACGCCCGCGGGGGCGGCGGCCTGAGCGGCGACGGCCAGCTCGCGGTTCAGCGACCCCTTGCGCAGCGAACCGACGATCGCCAGAACCTTCTTGGATTCAGCCATGACTTGAAACTCCTCGACACTTCTGCGGACACGCCGTGCGTCTGCACGGCCTACTTCGTCAAAGCTAACGGACCGTGGTCCGAATGTATTCCGGGCGCGGCGCCGACTCCGTCACCACGCACGGTATCGTGGCGAAATGCCCTCACCGCCGATCGTGCCCCTGGCCGGGCCCGGCTCCAGCGAGCGCCGCGACGCGGTACGCAACCGCGAGCTGCTGCTGGCCGCCGCCGAACGGCTCATCGCCGAGCGTGGGGTCGACGCGGTGAGCATGGACGAGGTCGCCTCCGCGGCCGGCGTCGGCAAGGGCACCGTGTTCCGTCGGTTCGGCTCGCGCGCGGGGCTGCTGCAGGCGCTCCTGGACCGCAGCGAGACCGAGGTGCAGCGGACGTTCATGTTCGGTCCCCCGCCGCTGGGCCCCGGGGGACCACCGCGCGATCGCCTGGTCGCGTACGGGCACGCGCGCCTGCGACTGGTGGCCCGGCACGGAGACGTCCTGGTCGGCGCCGAGCAGGCGACCCGGGACCCGTTCGCCGTCCCCGCGTGGCGGGTGTCGGCGACGCTGGTGCGCTCACTGCTCGCCGAGGCCGGGTTCGACGGTGACCTCGACGTCTGGACCGGCATCCTCATGTCGGCGATGAGCCCGCTGTGGACCACACACCAGCTGCGCGACGTGGGCGTGAGCTTCGACCGCCTCGCAGACGGATGGACCGACCTCGTCCACCGGGCGCTGCGCCTGCCCTGACGACGGGGCCGCACGGCACCGTCACCCCCGGCCCGAGTTCCCCTCCGAGATGCGGGCGAGGTAGGTGAACCTGTCGTTGGCGACCCGCATCGCGATCTCGTAGGGCAGCGCGAACTTGCGCTTGACGAAGTACCCGAACCGGGTGTCGGCCGACGTGAACACCAGGAACCGGTTGTGGCGCACGCCGTCGACGATGCACTGCGCCACCTTCTCGGGCGACACCTTCGGGAATCCGTCGATGCCGCGCCGGACCTTCGGATTCGCGCGGTCGACGCCGTTGATCTCGACGGTATTGACCAGGTTGGTCTCGACGCCGCCCGGGCACACCACGGATACGCCGATGTCGTGCCGTCGCAGGTCGTAGCGCAGCACCTCGGACACGCCCACCAGGCCGAACTTCGCCGCCGCGTACGCCGAGTGCCACGGCAGCGCCAAGAGTCCCGCCGCGGACGAGACATTGACCAGGTGGCCACCGCGCCCGGCGGCGATCATCGGCGGGACGAAGGTCTCGATCACACCGATCGGCCCCATGAGGTTGACGTCGACCGTCTTGCGCCACTGCTCGTGGGTGAGGTTCTCAACGGTGCCCCACACGGAGATGCCGGCGATGTTCATCACCACGTCGAGTGAGCCGAGCGCCTCGTGCACGTCGGCACCGAAGGCGCTGACCGCCTCGTAGTCGGAGATGTCGAACGCGCGGTGGGCGAGCACGGTGCCGCCCTGGGCGGCCACGAAATCGACGACGGCGCCGAGCCCGACCTCGTCGATATCGGTGAGGACGAGCTCGGCGCCGTGGGCCGCGAGCAGTTTGGCGGTGGCGCGGCCGATGCCGCTGGCCGCGCCGGTGACGAGGACCTTCTTCCCCTCCAGGTCCCTCACCGGCGGTGCCATGTGGACGAGTCGGGCGAACGTGGGCAGTGCCATACCGCCCAGCTTGCCAGACCCTGCCACCCGCCTATCGGGTCGCGACCCGGGCCGGCCGGCATCGCTGCGTCGGCCGGGCCGTCGGGCCCCTAGGAGGACAGACCGGGGAGGAGCGAGCTGGCGCCGAGCACCGCCTTGATCACCTGTTGCGCCACGCCGGGTCCCTGCGAGGCCGCCAGCGAGTTGAACGCCTGCGGGTCGGTGAACATCTTCTCGATCAGCTGCTGGCCGGCGGTGCTGGTCACGAACTGCTGCGCCTGCGGCGCCATCTGCTGGATCATCGAGGTCAGCTGGCCACCCGACACGAACGTCGGCATCTGCGGCATCTGCAACGAGCCGAGCCCCGGGATATCGACCGAGGGCGCGGGCTGCGTGACCTGCTGCACCACCTGCTGGACGCCACCGCTCGAGCCACCGCCCAGCATCGGCACGCCGGCCACGATCGGCGAGGTGGTCTGGCCGGTGACGCCCGCGACCGACGGGACGATCGGGGACTGCACCGGGGTCACCGTCGGAACGGTGGCGGTCGGCAAGGAGACACCCGTGCCCGTGCCGGTGGTGCCCGGCGTCGGGATCGTGATCTGCGGGACCGTCGGCACGATCGGATCCTGCTTGATCGGCTTGGCGACCGCACCCGCCGGCGTGACCTTGCCCGTGAGGTACTGGATCAGGCCGTTGGTCAGGGCGACCGCGTACTTGGTCTGGCCGGCCTTGGTCCCGAGCGCGGCGGCATCGTCGGCGTTGTTCAGGTTGCCGAGGTCGATGTACACCTGCGGGATCGACACCAGCGACGGGACGGCGCTCTGCGTCTGGGCGATGCCGTTGGTCCCGCCCAGGTATGTCCCCGGGGTGAAGCCGGCCGCGGCCTCCGCGTTACGGACGATCTCGGCGGCCTTCTGGCCCGCGCCGGACTGCGCGGCGGTCACCGCGGGGTCCGTCACGCCGGCGGCGGGGGTCTCGAGCAGGAAGCCGTGACTCGACGCGTCCTGCGCGACGGTGTCGACGGTGACGGCCACGTCGGCCTTCGACGCGTTGGCGGCCGCCGCCCGGGAGTCGACGCAGCCCGCGAACGAGGCGTCGTCGGCGCGACCGAGCACGACCTTGGCACCCTGGCTCTGCAGCGCGGACTCGACCATGCGGGCGACGTTGTAGTTGATGGTGTGGCCCGCGACGCCACTGGCGGTGGTGGTGGTCGGCGGCAGGCAGGCGGTCGTACCGCCGCGCCCGTTGGGCACCTGCCGCGACAGGTCGGCCTGCACGCCGCCGGCCGAGCCCGCCGCGTCGAGGAATACGGCCTCGCCGGCCAGCGCGCCGCCGGGCTGAGAAGTCGGATCGTAGCCATGTCGTTCTG